>NZ_WJIE01000018.1 GCF_009649845.1 Polyangium spumosum | reverse complement strand
TCCCCACTGCTGCCTCCCGTAGGAGTCTGGACCGTGTCTCAGTTCCAGTGTGGCTGATCATCCTCTCAGACCAGCTACCCGTCTTTGCCTTGGTAGGCCGTTACCCTACCAACTAGCTGATGGGCCGCAGGCCCATCCCCTGGTGCGAGCTTTCATGAAGAGGCCCGCTTTTACCTCAATCTCTCGCGAGACCGTGGTCTTATGCTGTATTAGCCCTCCTTTCGGAAGGTTATCCACCACCAGAGGGTAGGTTACCTACGTGTTACTCACCCGTGCGCCGCTTTACCGGGGCCGAAGCCCTTTCTCGCACGACTTGCATGTGTTAGGCGCGCCGCTAACGTTCGTTCTGAGCCAGGATCAAACTCTCCAGTTAAACTCGCTGGAGGTCACCTCGGTCCGGCTAAAGACCGGGTGACGGCTCATGCTCTAGGCATGACGTGATTGCTCGGCCGTGCTTGCGCAGGCTCAAGCGAGGGCCACGTCACCACACGTTTGCGTGTTGCGTACAATCCAGTTTTCAAGGACCGAGCAGGGGACCTCTATGAGATCCACCTCGATCATGTGACACTGCCACGCCCGGAGGCCCGCCAGCGCCACACATCAACCACCGAGGACCGCACCTTTCGGCGCTCTTTGTCTCCCGGCGAGGGGCGGCTTTTTAGTCCGCCTCGTTTGCCTTGTCAACAATCTCGTTCCGCGAATCCGAGAATATTTTCACACTCTCCGGACTCTTGGACCTCCCGGGGACGGCACCTCGCGGCGCCCTTTGTCTCCCGGCGAGGGGCGGCTTCTTAAACCGCGTCGTTTCCCTTGTCAACAACCGACTGTCCGCGGGTCGAGATTTTTTTGGAATCTCCGAATCCTTGGACCTCACCGGGGACGGCACCTCGCGGCGCCCTGCGTCACCCAGCGAGGGGCTTCTCTAAACCGCCTCGGCTTCGTTGTCAACGGACGATGGTTCCGCGAGGACGAGAAATATTCCTCCAGGCTCACGGACCGGCCGAGGACGGCACCTCGCGGCGCCCTCTGTGTCTCTCTCGGCGAAGTGTAATTCTAATCGCCTTCATCGAGGTGAGGTGTCAACCATCCGACGCTCTCGATGACGGAGGTGAAGCTCGACGCCGTCCCTCCCCCCTCGACACGCGGCCTCGTCTCGTAAGGAGAGGCGGCCGGCGCGTCGACTCAACGCGACTTCTTCTCCTCCTCATGAGGAGGCAACGCGCCCTTGGGCTCCGACGGCTCGGGGGCCTGCTCCGCCGAAGCCTCGTTCATCGCTCCCGTGCCCTGCTGCGCGGAGCCCGCGCCCGCGCTCGATGGCTCCCAGCCGAGCTCCACGCCGCCGCGCCCCGACTCTTCATACGAGCCGCCGCCGAGCGATCCTGGCGAGCGTATCTCCGCGTCGGGCGGATGTCGCACGCCGGGTGGGAAAATCCCCTTCGATTGATCGACCTCGTCCGTGCGGCCTTTCCCCATCGTGAGAGGGTTCATCGTCCTGTCGTCGTCTTCGCGCGCCATGTCGTCCTCCACCGTGCACACGGGGTGCACTCGGCTGCGCATCGCTGCGCGCCCCGAGGCCGCGTGCATTCGATATGCCCGGACGGATGCGAGCTCTGCTTGACAAATGGGGAGCGCTCGGATATCGTGGGCGCGGCTGCTGCGGAGTACGCTTTCCTCGGGCGGGCTCCGGAGAACAAGACGGACCGAGGTTGGAATCGCGGGTCGGCGATGGATCGTCGGCGTGCGAGCGCGCGGAGACGTGTGCCCTGAGAATCGGGGCGCCTCCCGAGCTCGACGTCGCGGCGACATGGGGCCCGCGCAATTGCGTTCGTTCGTTCGTCGTGCGCCGAGAAGCGAAGCAAGCTCGTCGGCACACGGCTCGGGAAAGCAGCCATGGGCAATCTCCGCCTGGATACGGTCGTGCGCCGGCAAGACAGCGCGCTCGCCCGTATCGAGAGTCGTTTTGGTGTTCCGATCACGCTCATCGCGCGGTCCGATGTCTCCGTCGAGGCAGAGGGCATCGCGGAGCTCCTCGAATTCGTTTCCATCAAAGATACGCTCCTCTCCATCTGGGACGAGGAGCGAAGAGGCCGCATCGCGCCCTTCTGGGGCGAAGCCCCGGGTAGCCTCGCGGCCGTCGTGCTCACGCCGGATTTCCACAAAGGATCCGGCATCCCCGTGGGCACCGTCGCCGACGCGCGTGGGTTCGTCGTCCCCCGCGCCGTCGGCAACGACGTCTGCTGCGGCATGCGGCTCGTGGTCACGGACGTGACGCACGACGAGCTCGCGCCGCACATGTCCGCCCTGAAGAAGCGCCTGCGGGCGATCTTCTTCCAGGGGCAACGCGACATCCCGATGTCCCCCCGCCAGCGCGAGGCGCTGCTCCGGGACGGGCTCTTCGGCCTCCACGAGACCGCCGCCGATAACCAGGGCACGGGCATCTGGCGGTATTACGACCCCGCGCGAGAGCTCCACGATCTCGAGCGGGTCCATTTCAACGGCGCGCTGCCCACGGACGACACGTTCGCGTTCGCCAGCTTCATCCGCGCCTCGGGCAAGAACGACGGCCGGGACATCCAGATCGGATCGGTCGGCGGTGGCAACCATTTCGTCGAGCTCGGGCGCGTGGACGAGCTCGTGGACGGCCACGCGGCGCACGCCTTCGGCCTCGCCCGCGGGGCCGTAACGATCATGGCGCACTCGGGCTCCGTCGGGCTCGGGCACGTGGTGGGAGGCCATTTCATGGCCCGCGCCCACGAGCTCTACCCGAGAGGCCTCCCGCACCCGGCGCACGGGTTCTACGTGATGCCGACGTGGGGGCCGCTCGCCGCGGAGGCCGCCGTGTACCTGTCCGCGATGCGAAACGCCGCGAACTTCGCCTTCGGAAACCGGCTCTTCCTGGTGCTGATGGCGGCGCGCGCGATGAGCGAGGTCCTCGGGCGAACGGTGGAGACGCGGCTCGTCTACGACGCGCCGCACAACCTCATCTGGGAGCCTCCCGGCGGGGAAGGGCGGTATTTGCACCGAAAAGGCGCGACGCCCGCGCCGGGGCCGGATCCGTTCGAGAGCCCATTCCAGTACACGGGGCACCCCGTGATCATCCCGGGATCGATGGGCGACGCGAGCTGGGTGCTCGCGGGGCTCGGGAACGAGGCGCTGCTCGCGAGCGCCTGTCACGGCGCGGGCCGGAGCCTCACGCGGGGGCAGGCGAGCCACGTGAGCGACGACGTGTACCGGCAATCGACGGGGAAGCTCGACGTGGTGACCCCGATCGATCCGGACGCGCCGTCGCTGCGCGGGCGGCGCGACATCCTCGAGAAGTACCACCGCCGGATGAAGGAGGAGGCGCCGTATGCGTACAAGGCCATCACGCCGGTCGTGCGCTCGGTCGAGGACGCCGGCGTGGCGCGGCGGGTCGCGCGGCTCGCGCCGATTGCGACGGTGAAGGGGTGAGCGGGGGCGGGATTTTGCCCCGCTCTCCCACTTTGTTGGCCCGGGCGCGTGGCCTTCGTAGCATGCGCCCAAGGGCGCGATATGGGAAACGAAGTCGTAGGGAGCCAGGTCGCCGTGGGAGACGTTCTCGCGGGCAAATATCGCGTCGAGCGTGTCCTCGGCATGGGCGGCATGGGGGTGGTCGTCGCGGCCACCCACCTGGAGCTCCGTGACGAGCGGGCCATCAAGCTGGTGCGGCCGGAGCTCACCCACCCGCAGATCATCGAGCGATTCCTGCGCGAGGCCCGCGCCGTCGTGAAGCTCCGCAGCGAGCACGTCGCGCAGGTGTACGACATCGGGCGGCTGCCCTCGGGGGCGCCGTTCATGGTGATGGAGCTGCTCCACGGCGACGACCTCTCGGCGCTGCTCAAGAAGCAGGGCGCGTTGCCCGTACACGAGGCGGCGCTCTACGTCATGCAGGCCTGCGACGCGCTCTCGGAGGCACATGGCCGCGGGATCGTGCACCGCGACCTCAAGCCCGCGAACCTGTTCCTCACGCACCGCGAGGACGGCTCGCCGTGCATCAAGGTCCTGGATTTCGGCGTCTCGAAATACGTCCCCGAGGACGGCGAGTCGACCGAGATGGAAATGACGAGCAACGGCGACATCATGGGCTCGCCGCTGTACATGGCGCCCGAGCAGATGCGGGCCGCCCGGGAGGTCGACGCGCGGGCCGACATCTGGGCGCTCGGGGCCATCCTCTACAAGCTCGTCACGGGCAAGGCGCCGTTCCAGCGGGCGACGACGCCCGAAATTTTCATGGCCGTCCTCGGCAGCGAGGTCGCGCCGCTGCCCTCGTCGGTCCAGCCGGGCATCCCCTCCGGGCTCGAGGCCGTGATCATGCGGTGTCTGAGCAAGGACGTGGACTCGCGATTCCCGCGCGCCGCCGACCTCCGCGCGGCCCTCTCGCCCTACAGCGAACGCCGCGAAGGCTGGCCCGAGGACGAGCGCGCCTCCGCGCTGGACGACCCCCGCTCGTCGCGGGTCTCGAACAGCTCGCGGCCGATCCCGAAGAACATCGACGCCATCCTCCTCGGTTGCATCGGCAAGGACGGCAAGGACGGGGCGCGCCGCGCCGCGCGGCAGAAGCACCTCCGGGCCAGGTCGGATCCCTTCCTCAAGCGGGCCGAGGTGATCGCCGAGCCGAAGGCCCCGGCCCCCGCCACGAACGAGATCCCGCCCCCCTCGGACCCCGAGCTCTCCTGCGCCGGCAACGGCACGGTCCCGATGAGCAGCACCGATCTGCGGGCGATCCGGGATCGCGAGCTCGGGGCCGCGCGGGCGGCGTTCCCCTCGCAGCCTGCGAAACCCGCGTCCGATCCTCCGCCTGCCGGGGCCTCGGCGGCCGCGGCCCACGAGCCGATCATCGACGAGGCGACGGCGCTCGTTCCGCCGCGGCTGCCGAGCTTCCCGTCGCTCCCGCCGCCGCCTCTGCGGGCCTCCTTCCCGAGCTTCCCGTCGCCGACCACGGCCGGTCAGGCCACGGGCAACAGCATGGCGCCCTGGGACTACGCGCCGACCTCGCCAGCGCCCGCGTCGCGCCGCGCGAGATCCGTGGCGTTCGTCGCGAGCGCCACGACCGCCGTCTTCATCGTCGTCGCGCTCGTCATGGCGTTCACCACGGGCGGGCAGAAGAACATCGCGGAGGGCGCGGTTCGGGGCGCGAGCATGCGCCCCGCGTCGGGCGGCATGAGCGCCCCCGCGGAGCCGGCGGACGAACCTCCGGCCGAGGTCGCCGCGCCGTCCGCGAGCGCGTCGGCGCTCGCGGGTGAAGGCGCGACCGACCCTTAGCTCAGAACCGGCGCCCCGGGCGCCCTCGATCCTCGAGCAAGCGCGCCGAATCGGGCGCGCTCGACGCGCCTCCCGGCGCAGGAGCCCCGTTCGTCTCGACGATCCACGAGGCGATCACGAGCAATACGACACCAGCGAGCACGATGGCAGCGACGGCTGCCGACGCCATGGGCAAACGAATCCGAACGCCATCGATCTGATTCATCTCGAGCGTCACGAACACCTCCTCGGTGAAGGACGGATCAACAAAAGGTCCCGCGGGCGCGCGGCTCCGCGCCGTTTCCTCGAACCCCCTCGATGCCCCGTCCGATGCTCCAGGCCCGCTCCGGCGAGAGCGGCCGTTCATCGTCCCTCGAACGCGCACAATTTATCACGAATAGCCTGAAAATCGATACAAATCAGGGGATTGGTGGGACATGGAATGTCCGGGCGAGGGACCGACGTGACGCCGGCCCGCCGTGCGGTACGCTCTCCGGCAGCCATGAACACGCGCGCCGAGGAACGTGAGCTCGCCGGCGAGGCCCTCCGCCTGCTCGGGGTCGATCGGCTGGCCCTCGCCATTCACGACGCGAGCTTCCCCGCGGATCCCGACGAGGACATCGGCCGCGGATCCCCGTACAGCCGCGGCGCCGCGCGGTTCTTCCGCTTCGCCCGTGATCTCGGCTTCCGCGCGATCGTCCTCGGTCCGCAGGGGGATCTCTCGGCGGACAACGCCTCGCCCTACGACGGCGCCTCCTTTTCGCGCGCCACCGTCTCCATCGCCCTCGCGCCCCTCGCCCTGGATCCGGCCTTCGGCGGGCTCCTCCGCGCCGATTCGCTCGTGTCGCTCGTCGAGGCGCGCCCCCGCGCCCCCGCGGGCCGCGCGCTTCATCCGCATGCCTCCGCGGCCGTGCGCCGCGCGCTCGACGAGGCGTTCGGGGCGTTCCAGGAGAGGCGCCGGCGTGGCCTGCTCCCTCCCGCGATGGTCGCCTTCGCGTCGCGGCTCGAATCGTGGCGCGCTCGAAATGAAGGCTGGATCGAGCGCGACGCGCTTTACGCGTGCCTCGCGGCCGAGCACGGGAGCGGCCATTTCAAGGACTGGCCCGCCCTCGACGCGCGCCTCGTCGCGCCTCTCCCCGGCGACGAGTCGCGCGCCTCCGCGCGCCTCTCGGCGCTCCGCTCGCGCCACGCGGAGGCCATCGAGGCGCACGCCTTCCGCCAGTTCCTTTCACGCGAGCAACACGCCGCCCTGCGTGCGTCCCTTCAATCGCTCGGCCTCGCGCTCTACGGCGATCTCGCCATTGGCCTCGCTCCTTCGGACGAATGGTCGAACCTCGCGATCGTCCTTCCGGGGTATCGCATGGGCGCCCCGCCGAGCCGGACGAACCCCGAGGGACAACCGTGGGGGTATCCCGTCCTCGACCCGGCCGCCTGGTCGGGCGCGGCGCGGGCCTTCCTCGCGGCGCGTTCGACCGCGATGTTCGAGGCCTACGACGGCGTGCGCATCGATCACCCCCACGGGCTCGTCGACCCCTGGGTGTATCGCGCCGACGCGGCGGATCCGCTCGTGGCGGTCCAGCATGGCGCGCGCCTGCGCTCCTCGCCGGACCTCGCCGATCACCCGCGCCTCGCCGCGTTTGCCATAACGCGCCCCTCGCAGATCGACCGCGGCCTGCCTCGGCACGCGGACGGCTGGGTACGCGCGCTCGAAGGGCCGCAGGTGGACGAATACGCGCGCCTCTTCGACGCCCTCGTCTCGGCCGCAGAGGCGCGCGGACGCGCGTCCGAGACCTTGTTCGCCGAGGTCCTGAGCACGTTGCCCGCGCCGGTGGAGGCGGTGCTGGCGCGGCACGGGCTCGGTCGATTCCGGGTGACGCAGAAGGCGAACCTCGACGATCCGCGTGACGTCTACCGCAGCGAAAACGCCGAGCCGGCGGACTGGATCATGATGGGCACGCACGACACGCCCTCGATGTGGGAGCTCGCGGGCACGTGGCGTGCGGAGGGCAAGCTCGCGGCGCAGGCGGCCTACCTCGCGCGCCGGCTCGGGGCGCCGGAGCTGGAGGCGACGATCCTGCGCGATCCGGGCATGCTGGTCTCGGCGAAGCTCGCGGACGCCCTCACGAGTGAGGCCCGGAGCGTGATGATCTTCTTCGCCGACCTGTTCGGGCTCGCCGAGCGGTACAACGTGCCCGGCACGATCAGCGACGACAACTGGTCGCTACGCGTGCCCGAGGGGTGGGAGGCGGGGTATTTCGAGAAACGAAGGCGAGGGGAGGCGCTCGACCTCAGGCGCGCGCTCGCGCTCGGGCTCCGGGCGCGGGCGCGAGGGGCGTCGGGGGATCTGGAGGCGCTGGCGACGCGGCTGCTTTTGCTGACTTGAGGGGCGGCCTCACGTCCCCATCGCCCGCGCCAGCACCGCCGGCGCCGACAACCTGCCCGAGACCCGCTCCCGCCGCCGGAGCTCCGCCGCGTCGACGAGCATGCGCCCGGCCCAGCGGTACACGTTGAACTCGCTCACCATCCGCCGCATCGACAACATTCGCTCGCGTTGCTCCTCCTCGGGCATCCGCAGCGCCGCGGCCATCGCGTCGCCGGCCTGGCCGAGGTCGTACGGGTTCACGATGAGCGCCTCGGTCAGATCCCGCGCCGCCCCGGTGAACTGGCTCAACACGAGCACGCCGTTTTCGTCGTCGCGGGCCGCGACGAACTCCTTCGCCACCAGGTTCATCCCGTCGTGCAGGCTCGACACGTAGCAGAGCTCCGCCGCGCGATAATATCGGAACACGGTCGGCGGCTCGTGGTGCGCGCGCAAGAGGACGATCGGGCGATACGCGCCCCCGCCCCAGCGGGCGTTGATCTCGTCGGCCAGCGCCTCGACACGATCGTTGAGCTCACGATACCGAGCGATCTTCGTCCGGCTCGGCGCCGCGAGCTGCACGAACGTGAATCGACCGCGGAACTCCGGGTGCCGCGTGAGCAACGCGTCCACCGCCTGGAGCCGCTCCTCGATGCCCTTCGTGTAATCGAGCCGGTCGATGCCCACGCCCATCAGCGCGTCCTCGGGCAAGCCGAGCTCCTCGCGCACCGAGCGGCGGCACGCCCCCACGGAGGGCAATTCCTCCAGCCAGTGCACGGGCCATTCGATGGAGATCGGGTACGGCCGGACCAGGCTCCGCCGCGACCCCTGCACGATCGCGTTCGCCTCCCGATCGATGCGGCTCTCCATGAACGTGTCCACCGCTTCGATGAAATTGTTGCAATGTTGCTGCGTGTGAAACCCGACGATGCTCGACCCGAGCAGCCCCTGGATGATCTCCTCCCGCCACGGGCAGATGCCGATCCGCTCGGCGCTCGGCCAGGGGATGTGCCAGAACGTCAGGATCGTCGCGCGCGGCAGGCGCTCGCGGATCATCCGGGGCGCGAGCGCGAAATGGTAGTCCTGCACCAGGATGATCGGATCCTCGGTGTCGACCTCCTCGCAGACCGCGTCGGCGAACTTGCGGTTCACGCGGACGTAATGCTCCCAGTCCTCGGCCCGGAACACGGGGCGCGCGTGCGCGACGTGGCAAAGCGGCCAGAGCCCCTCGTTCGAGAAGCCGTAATAATACCCGTTCTCCTCGGCCTCGCTCAGCCATACCCGCCGGAGGCTGTACGACTCCTCCCCGGGCGGCACTTTTACGTGCGCGCGCGCGTCGGCGGTCTCTTTATCTGCGCTGCCGCTGCCGTGCGCGACCCAGACCCCCGAGCACGCGCGCATCACGGGCTCGAGCGCGGTCACGAGCCCGCTCGCGGGGTGCAGGACCTTCACGCCGTCGGGCGTCTTTTCGTGGATGTAGGGCTCGCGGTTCGCGAGGATGATGACCCGCTCGCCTTCGAGGTGGCTCGTCAGCGTGGATCGCAGCCGCTCCGGGTTCCACGCGCCGCCGCGCGCCTCCCGGTCCCGCTCGCTGGCGAGGCGCTCGACGAGCGCACGCACGTCCCCGACGAGCGGCTTGAACCCACGCGGCACGTCGCCCGACAACGCCCGACGCAGCTCACGCGTCCAGACCCGGAACGCCAGCCGCTCCGCGACCATCGTGATCACGGACGCGCCGAGCGAGAGCACGAAAAACGCCGCGAGCAGGATGTTACGTGTCGTCGCCTCGCGCCGCTCCAGATAGCTGAGATCGTGCACGAGCAGCACGCGTCCGAGGTCCTTGCCCTCGGACGCGAGCCGGATCGCGCTCACGTGCACGCGGCCGCCGGGCAGCTCTTCGGTCGTCGTCCAGACGTTCGCCTCGGCGCTGTCCTCGTCGTCCCCGAGACGCGCGAGGACCCAGCGGCACCCGAAATCGAGGGGATACGCGGCCGTCGCGGCGAGGCGCTCGCCGTCGAGGGAGCACGCGGCCGTGCCCATCACGCGCTCGTCCCGGGTGATGTCGTCCAGCGTGGCGACGAGCCCCTCGTGCCCGCGCGCCCAGTTCCGCGCGAGCAGCGGCTTCGTGGCGGTCACGACGAGCAGAGAACGACCACGCAGATCCGCCTCGAACCAGCGGTGCGTCGTGCGCGTCAGGGCGACGTACCCGATCCCGGTGATCAAGGCGAGCCCGCAGAGCAAGAGCAGCAGGAAGCGCAGAAGGCGCGGCATCGATCCCCCCCGGGTTCAGAGCCGACTCAATTTCAATCGATGGGTAACACGTCTTCGGCCCTCCGCTTCGCCAAAAACACGAACATCGAAGGCACGAGGAAGAGCGACAGGAAGGTCGAGGAAGCGAGTCCGCCCGTGACGGCGAGGGCGAGCGGGCGGTTCGACTCCGTGCCGTGCTCGAGGCCAAGCGCGGTCGGCAAGAGGCTGATGATGGTGGCGAGGCTCGTCATCGCGATGGGGCTGAAGCGGGCCCGCCCGGCCTCGACGGCGGCCTCGAGGACGTCCTTGCCGGCCTGGAAAGACCGGTTGGCGTGGTCGACGAGCAGGATGCCGTTCGACACGGCGATGCCGATGACCATCAGGACGCCCATGAGCGCGGGGATGGAGAAGCCCGTGCGCGCGCCGAGCAGCGCCGCGACGATCCCCACGAGGCACACCGGGATCGTGAACAACATGACGAGCGGCAGGCGGAGCGACTTGAACTGAATGGTCATGATCATGAAGACGACCATGACGGCGAGGCCAAGCGCGACGCCGAGGCCGCCGAAGGTCGAACGCATCAGCTCGACCTGACCGGCCATGGCGAAGCGTAGGTCGCGGGTGCGTGGATCCTTCTTCAGCCGCGACTCGAGCTCCGCGGCGGCCGTGCCGATATCCCGCCCCTCGGTCTGCATGAGGACGTGCGAGACGCGCTGCAGGTGGTTGCGCTCGATGGAGATCGGGCCCGCGAATCGCTCGATCGCGCCGTAGCTGCCGAGGGTGACGGCGCCGGATGCGAGCGCGAGGACCGGGATCTCGCGCAGCCGGTCGGACTCGCTCACGACGCTCCGATCGTACGCGGTGACCACGTAATACGATTGCCCGTTCGAACCGTCGACCCAGACCGAGGGCTTGTTGATGTTCCCGAGCGTCGCCTCGAGCGTCGTCTGCGCCGCGGCGCGCGCCGACACGCCGACGAGGCCCGCCTCCTGCCGATCGGTGGCCACCCGCAGCTCCGGATAATCGAGCTGCAGGGTCGTGTAGATGTCCCGCACGCCCGGCACGGTCCGCGCGACCTCGGCGACGGCGCGCGCCTGGGCGTCGAGCTCTTCGAGGTTGTCGCCGCGCACCTCGACGACCAGCGGGGCCATGTATCCGTTCGAGAAGACGCTGGCCACGAGCCCGCCGGGCGCCTGCAAGAAGTCCACGCCGGGGAAACGCCGCGCGAGGATGGAGCGCATCTTGTCCGCGATCTCGCGCTGCGAGTGCTTGCGCTTCTCGGGCGGCACGAGCGCGACGCGCAAGAAGCCCATGTGGGGACCGGCGTTCGGGCTGTTCATCTTCGCGCGCGCCTTGCTCGGGGCGCCCACGTTCATCAGCACGAGCTCGACCTCGTCCTTCGGCAGCTCCTCGCGCAGCGCGGCGCCGATCTCCTGGAAGATCCGCGTCGACTCCTCGAGCGAGGTGCCGGGCGCGACGCGCACGTACACGCGCTCCATCGACTCGTCGATCTCGGGGAAAAACGCGCTCGGGAGCCTCGACGCGCCGAACACGCTGGCCCCGACGAGCACGAGCGTCGCGAGCACCACGGCGCCGCGGTGTCCGAGCGCCAGGCGCAGCGCCGCCGCGTACGCCCCCGAGAGCTTGTCGACGGCCTGCTCGCACGCGCGCGCGAGCCGCCCCGGCTCGCCGTGGCCGAGCAGATAGCGGCACGCGACGGGCGTCACGAGCATGCTCACCAGGTAGCCGGCCACCATCGCCGAGGCGACCGTGAGCGCGAGCGGCGTGAACAGCTTCTTCGCGAGGCCCGTGAGCAGCACGACGGGCAGGAGCACCGCCATCGTGCAGAGCGAGGCGGCGAGCGCGGGCCCGGCGACGAGGCTCGCGCCCCGGAGCGCCGCCGTCGCGTCGTCGTCGCCCGCGAGCCGCCGACGGTGGATGGATTCGAGCACGACGACCGAGATGTCGACCAGCGGCCCCATGGCCAGCGTGAGCCCGCCCAGCGTGAAGGCGTTGAGCGACTGGCCCGTCGCGTAGAGGACGAGCAGGATCACCGCGAAGCTGAGCGGCACGGAGATGGCCGCGATGAGCACCGAGCGCCCGCTCTGCAGGAAGATCAGGATGACGCCCGCGATGAGGAAGAGCGCCTGCACGATCTCGCGCTGCAGCCCCTTCATCGCGCCCTTCACGAACGTCGATTGGTCGAAGATGGGCTGCACCATCATCCCCGGGGGCAGCTCGGGCAGCTTCGCGAGCGCCTCGCGGATCGACTCGACGATCTGCACCGTGTTCCCGCCGGGGATGCGCAGCACGTTGAGGTACACGGCCGTCTTGCCGTCGACGGAGACGAACTGCGTGGGCAACGTGCCGCCGTCCTCGACCGTGGCCACGTCGCGCACCAGCACCGGGTGGCCGCCGACGAGCTTCACCACGGCCTCGCCGATGTCGGAGACACGCGGCGCGACCGCGTTCGTGTAGACGTTCGCCTCGAAGCCCGCGGCCATGAAGCGGCCCGACGGCAGGAGCGCGTTCGCCTTGTCCACCGCCGCCGCGATCTCGCTCGAGGTCACGCCGCGCGCCTGGGCGCGCACGGGGTCGACGACGATGTTGATCTGCCGCTCGCGCCCGCCGTTCGGCGAAGCGCTGGCGACGCCGGGGATCCCCTCGATGATGGGCTCCACGGTGTTGACCGCGAAGTCGTAGAGCTGCGGCCCGCTCAGCCCGCCGCCGTGCACGGCGACCTGGATCACGGGCGCGTTCGAGGGATCGTACTGCAGGACGAACGGCGGCAGGACGCCGAGCGTCTTCGGCACGGACGACATCGCGAAGGCGACCTGCTGCTGCACGAGCGACTGCGCCGCGTTGAGGTCGGTGCCCCACTTCAGCCACACGTAGATGACGCTGAGGCTGTTTCGGGACTCGCTCTTGATGTGGTCGACGCCCGGCGTGGCGGCGATGAACTTCTCGAGACGCCACGTGATCGTCTTCTCGACGTCCTTCGGCCCGAGCCCCGAGGCGAGCGTGCCGACGATGAGCACGGGCGGCGTGAGCTCGGGGAAGGTGTCGACGGCCATACGCGGCGTGACGACCGCGGAGAACACCATCAACGCGAGGCTCACCACGAGCACCGCGAGCGGGTTCTTCAGCGCGAGGCGGCTCATCGGACCGCTCCCCCCGCGGGCTCGGACGTGGAGGCGGGCACGAGCGAGGGCACGGGCGCGGCGGCGCCTTCGACCTTGGCGCGCACCACGTCGCCGTTCTTGAGCTGCGCGCGGCCCTCGAGCACGACGAGGGATCCGGGCAGGATCGTGGGCTCGACGAAGAGGCTCTTGCCGGTCTCGCCGAGGACACGCACCGTGGACTTGCGCGCGACGTCCCCCTCGACGACGACGACGGTCGCCTTCTTGCCCCGCACCGTCGCCGCGCGCAGCGGGACCTCGACGGCAGGCTGCGCCTCACCCACCTCGGTGAAGACCTCGGCCGTGGTCCCCACGGGCAACGTGCGGTCCGGATCGGTCACGTCGATCTCGACGTGCAGCGTGCGCGTCATCGGATCGGCCGCCGGGGAGCGACGCGTGACCCGGGCCGTCATCTCCCGCCCCGTCGCGAGCAGGCGGAGCTTCACCTCCGCGCCCGGCGTGACGGCCGCGAAATCGACCTCGGGCACGTCGGCCGTCACCCGGACGATCGCGCGATCGACCATCGAGACCAGCGGCGTCCCGGGCCGCACGAAGGTGCCGGGATCGATCGCGCGGCGCGTGATCTCGCCGTCGAACGGCGCCTTGAGCACGCAGTCGTTCACCGCGAGCGCCTTGCCCGCGAGCTCGGCGCGCAGCGCCTTCAGTTGTGCCGCGGCCGCGGCGCTCTGCGCGGCCTTCTGCTCGCCTTCGTTCTTCGAGACGAAGCCCTGCTCGACGAGGGTCTCGAGCCGCGCCGCCTCGCTCGCGATCGCCCGCTGTTGCTTGTCGAGCGCGCGGGCCTGCATGGCGACGGCCTGGCTGCCGGCGCTGGCGTTGCGGCAGTCGAGCGTCGCGAGCACCTGCCCGCGCTTGACGATGTCCCCCGGCCGCACGAGCACCGTCTCGACGTACGCCGCGACGAGCTGCGGGCCGACGTTCGCCTCCTGCCACGGCGCGAGCGTGCCCACGAAGCGCCGCGTCGGCCGGTACGTCGCCTTGCGCGCGGGCACCACGGTCACGCCCTTCGGCTGCGCGGAGAGTGGCGTCACCTCCGACGAATTCGCGCGCGCGAGCAGCGCCGCGCCGCCCCCGAGCGCCACGAGGAGCAGCCCGCCGATCGCGCCCATCACCCGACGATCCATCCGCTTCATCAGCGCACCTCCGCTGCGGCCCGCTCGAGCGCGGCCCGCGCCCTCGCGACCTCGAACCCGCCCACCGCGCGCTCGACCTCGGCCTCCACGCGCAGCGCCTCCGCGTCGACGAGCTCGAGCATCGTGCCGAGCCCCGCCTTGAAGCGCGCCTCGGCCTGCTCGTGGCTGAACCGCGCCGCTCGGACCGCGCGCTCCAGCGCCCCGAGCGCCTGACGCGCGGCCACGAGCCCGAGGTACGCCTGCCGCACGGCCGCCTCCTGCATCACGCGTGTCGCCTGGAGCTCCGCCTCGCGCGCGCCCTCGACCTCGCGGAGCGCGTCGCGGCGCGCCGCGAGCACGGGATCGTAGATCGGCACGCTGAGCACGACGCCCACGTTCCAGTTCGGCACGAGCGGCGCGAAGCCGTGCCCGCCGACGGTCGAGCCGCTCGACGGCGTCGCGCCGCCCGCGCGCCCGGAGATCGCCGCGGTCAGGAAGAGATCCGGGCGCATCTGCGCCGCGGCCGCGCGTGTCTCCGCCTTCGCGACGTCGACACGCGCCTGCGCCTCCTGGACCTCCGCGCTGCCTTCGCGGCCGCGCTCGAGCAGCGTCTCCAGGGGCCCGAGCGCCTCCTCCTCGTCCTGCGCGCCGCTCGCGTCGAGCGCCGCCTCCGGCACGCCCACCACGGCCGCGAAGACCGCCTGCGCGGCGGCGAGCGCGCCCTCGGCCCGCACCTTCGCGACCTCGAACCGCGCGACCTCGGCCTCTGCGCGGGCGAGATCGACCTGCGTCCGGAGGCCCGCCTCGACGCTCGCGCGTGCCGCGTCTCGATGCGCCGAGGCCCTCGTCGCGCCCTCGTCGGCCGCCTGCGCGACGGACCTCGCCGCGCGCACCGCCCAGTACGCCTCGGTCACGCGCAGGGCCACGTCGAGCTTCGCGCCCTCGGCGCGCGTTCGCTCGAGATCGGCCTGCGCCATGGCCGCCGCGGTCTGCGCGGCGATGCGCCCGAAATCGAAGATCTGCTGCCGCACCCCCACGGCCACGAGCGTCGAGGCGTACGGCGTCAAGTTGGGCTCGGGTGAGATATGCGTCGCGCCGATCCGGGGCAGATCCACGCGTGGGTTCGACAGGATCGTCGCGGTCGAGTTGTTGATCGTGGAGCCGATGAGCTGCGCGGTCGCGCCGACGGTGGGCAGCCACTGCGCCCGCGGCACCGACGCCGCCGCCCGCGCCGCCTCGACGCGCGCCCGCGCCGCGAGCAGATCCGGGTTCCGCTTCTCGGCGAGCGCGATCGCCTCGCGCAGCGAGACCGCCCGCACGCCTGGTGGTGGCGCCGCCGCCGCCCCGGCCTCCGCGGACGAAACACGCGGCGCCAAGGAAAGGGCGAGCGAGAGCACCACCGCCCACCGCCGCCGCACGATACGAACCCCGAGAAGCATGGAGTCCGTAGGAGCACCAACGATGCCAACGGCCTCCACCCCCGGAACACCGGGGATCCTGCGTCAACTTCCCGGCGGGGGCCCGGAGAAATTCCCTGGCGCCCGGGAAACTTTTCCCTGCCGCTCCGGGGCCGCGGGCGCAGGATAGGGCCCTGATTCCGCGGTGGCATACGCCCTGCAGCCGCCCCGGGAAAATCTCCGCTCCATGTTGTCCCTACAGCCCTCCGTCCCCGACCAAAGCTTCACCGCGCGGGTCCTGCGTTCGATCCGTCGGCGCTGGTTGGTCTGGGCGGCCGCGCTCGGGGTCATCGCCATCACGGCCCTCGCGCTGCACGACGAGCAACGCGAGTTCGAAGGGGCGCTCGAGTCGCTCGCGCGGCAGCAGCAGCTCCTCGCGCTCCTCCTGTCGGACGAGCTCGCGGCGCGTCTCGCCGCGGTCCGGCGCGACGCGTTGCTCGTGGCGGACGACGTCTCGGCCGGCCACGGGCCCTCGGTGGGGATGCGAAAGGCCTATCCGACCATCGAGGTGCGTTCGGCCTCGGAGACCGCGCCGGGCCCGAGGCCCCCGCGGACCATGTCGGTGCTCGTGCCCTCGACCGAAGGGCGCACCGTGGAGCTGACGGTGCCCGTCGCCTGGCTGATGGGCCCCTCGGCGCGGATCGAGCGCCCCGACGAGCTCGTGGTGCTGGTCCGGCCTCCCGACGAGACGCACTGGCAAGCGGCCGACGGGCGGCAAATCGAGAGCGAGCCGCTCGCGCGTGCGGTGAGCGAGAGTGACGAGACCACGCGGCTCGAGCGGGACGAGGCCGTCACGCTCGGGCTCCCGAACCGCCGCGCCGTCGCCGCCGTCGCGATCACCGACGCAGGTCCGCTCGGCCTGTGGACGACAGCGGTGGTGGCGAGCGCGTCACACGAGCGGGATCGCTGGGATCGCGCGCGCGGCCGCTTGCTCATCGGCGTGCTCGTCCCGTGCGCGCTCATCGTCGCGTTCGGCGCGACCGCGTTGCGGCGGCAGCGCCGCGAGCTCGAGCTGGAGAAGCAGCTCGCCCTCGCCGCGCTGGTGCGCGCGAGCGACGAGCGCCTCGCCCGGGCGAGCCGCGCCGCCACGACGGGCACGCTGGCCATGGGGATCGCGCACGAGATCTCGACGCCGCTCGGGGTCATCGTCGGCCGCGCCGAGCAGCTCGCGTCCCGGATCGGCGAGGACGCGAAGGCGGCGCGCGCGGTGCGCACGATCAGCGAGCAGGCCGATCGCATCACGCAGGTCGTGCGGGGGTTCCTCGACCTCGCCCGCGGCGGCTCGCCCTCGCTCCGCCCCATCGCGCCGGACGACGTCGCGCGTGGCGCGCTCCGCCTCGTCGAGCACCGGTTCGTCGCCGCGCGTGTCGCGCTCGTGAACGTCGTGGAGGAGGGGCTTCCCACGCTCGCGGGTGACCTGCGCTTGCTCGAGCACGCGGTCGTGAACCTCTTGCTGAACGCCTGCGAGGCGAGCAGCCCGGGCACCTCGGTCGCGCTCTCGGTGCGCGCGGAGGGCGGGGGCGTCGAGTTCGTCGTGGAGGATCGTGGCGCCGGCATCCGGCCCGAGCACATCGCCCGCGCGACCGAGCCGTTCTTCACGACGAAGCCCGAGGGCTCGGGGCTCGGCCTCGCCATCGTCCACGAGATCGTGAGCATCCACCGCGGCACGCTCGTCCTCGAGCCGCAGGAGGACGGCGGCACCCGCGCCCGCATCCACGTGCCTGCCCAAGCCGAGGAGATCATCGATGCCTGATCGCGCTCCCCCGCACGTCGTGATCGTCGACGACAAACTCGAGATGGCCGAGATGCTCTCCGACGGCCTCGCCGAGCACGGCTACTCCGCGTTCGCCGTGGCCACGGGCAAGCAGGCCCTCGCGCGGGTCGAGTCCGAGCCGGTCGACGCGCTCGTCACGGACCTCCGCATGCCCGGCATGGACGGCATCGAGCTGCTCACGGCCGCGCGCCGCGCCGTGCCGGATCTGCCCGTGCTCGTCATGACGGCCTACGGGGGCATGGACACGGCGATCGAGTCGATCCGGCGCGGCGCCTACCACTACCTGACGAAGCCCTTCAAGCTCGACGAGCTCGTCGTCTACCTCGGCCGCGCGCTCGACGAGTCACGTGTCCGGCGCGAGGCGCGCACGCTGCGCAAGTCGCTGCGCGACGGCGCGGCGAAGGCTGGCATCGTCGCGCGGAGCTCCGCCATGCGCGCGGCGCTCGACGTCATCGTCCGTGTCGCCTCGAGTGACGTCCCGGTGCTGCTCACGGGGCCCACCGGCTCCGGCAAGGGCATGTTCGCCCGTTACCTGCACGCCGAGAGTGGCCGCGCGCGGGGCCCGTTCGTCACGGTGAACTGCGCGGCGTTACCCGAGCCTCTGCTCGAGAGCGAGCTCTTCGGCCACGCGAAGGGCGCGTTCACCGGCGCGACCACGCGGCGGAGCGGCCTCTTCGCCGAGGCGGAGGGGGGCACGATGTTCCTCGACGAGATCGGCGAGATGGCGCCCGCCCTGCAAGCGAAGCTGCTCGACGTGCTCGAGCGGCGCGTCGTCCGCCCCGTGGGCTCGACGAAGGAGACGCCGATCGACGTCCGCATCGTCACGGCCACGCACCGCGACCTGCGCCGCCGCGTCGCCGAGGGCCTCTTCCGCGAGGATCTGCTCTACCGGCTCGACGTCGTCCCCGTGAACGTGCCGCCGCTGCGTGATCGACGCGACGACCTGCCCGAGCTCGCGGCCGAGCTGCTCGCGAAGGCGCGCGCGCGTCACCCGACCTCGCGGGTCGAGCGCCTCTCGCGGGAGTGCCTGCTCGCGATGCTGGAGTATCCCTGGCCGGGCAACGTGCGCGAGCTCGCGCACGCCGTGGAGCGCCTCGTCTTGCTGGGTCGCTCGTCGGAGGCGCATTTCGCCGACGCGGCGCTGCCACACGTGGCCACGCGGGACCTGCCGAGCGTGCATTTCTCCGGGCCCGTGCTGCCCATGCGCGAATTGCAGCAACGTTATGCGCGCTGGGCCCTCGCCGAGCTCGGCGGCAACAAGACACGCGCGGCGGAGCGGCTCGGGATCGACGTGAAGACGCTCGGGAAGTACCTCGCGGAGGACGGCGGGGATTGAGGCGCGCGCGGCGCGTGCGCCCTGACGCGCCCGGGCGGCTGACGGACAAAAAGTGACTGCGCGCGAGCGGAGCGCCTGGACGTCGCGAAAAAACCTCGTTCCGCCCGCCCGGAGCGCCTGGCCTCCCGGAGGGACACGCGCTCCGACCGGGCGGAGGCGCGGGACGTCCGGAGGGACGCGCGTTCCGAGATCGCGGAGCGCGCGTCGCCGCGTCAAAAAACGGGCGTAGGCCGTGTCGGAGCGCGCGTCCTTCGCGAGGGAGGACGGGCTACGCGTGGGCGGAGGGCGCGTCCTTCGCGAGGGACGCAGGCTCCGCCTCGGCGGAGCGCTTGTTCCTCCGGGTGGGGCGACGGCTGAGAATTGTAGAAACAAAAAATCTGGCGAGGGACGCGCGCTCCGAGCGCGCGCAGGGCCTGAAATGCGCGGTTCTTCAGCCCGTCGGCTCTTTCGCGGCGCGGCGCCGCCCTTCCTTGAGGAAAAACGTCTCCGCGACGGCCGGCCTGGCCTTGTAGTGATCGCGGAGCCGACCGTAGGCGCTCTCGAGCTGCTCGCGGATGGCCCTGCGCGCATCGAGCACCTCGCGGAAGGCTGCTTCGACGGCGTCCTCCGCGGCTTGCTCGGCGTCGATGGCCTCCTTGAACGTCAGGCGCGCCGCGTCGAACTTCGCCAGCAAGGCAGTCCCGATCGGGTGCCCGTCGAACTTCGCCAGCCGATCGCGCAATGCGCCCAGGTTCTCGAGCTGCGATTCCCCTTCGGGGTCGATCTCTTTGCCGTACCCCTCGGGGAACACGGTGGCCCGCGCATTGAGCGACCCGTCCTCGCGGTCGAGCTTCGCCAGGTCCGCGTCGACGTCCCGGATCGTGTTCTCGAGCGCGATCTCGGCGGCATCGCTGATGGCCGACGCGGCGACGGCCGCGTCCTCCGCGTCCTCGTGGGCGCGCGCCTTCATTTTGAGGAGGGCGACCATCTGCTCCATCTTGTCATGGAGCTCGGCGTGAAGCGGGGTCTTCCCCGTCTTGACCATGGTGCAATGGTATTGCCCGGCGCGCTTATGAGCGGGGTTGCCGTCGGTGGGGCGGAGGCGACGCATGAGAAAGGCTCCTTTCAGGAAGAGAGGGCGGGAGGGTAAGGAGGGACGCAGGGGGGAGGCAAGGAAAATGTGGAGGCAACGCTCCAAGGTTCACCGAGGACCAAACGCGAGGTTGGTCGGGTAGCTCCGGCGGGCGGGCAAGCGTTTCGCTGGGGCGCTGCCCCAGGCCCCGGCAGGGGCTGTCCGCCCCTGCACCCGGACCAGCCAGGGGCTGGACCCAATGTCGATGAACTGCGCTCCGCGCAGTTCATCGAACAGGCCCGGTCAAGACCAGCGACACCCCCGCCAGCCAAGACAGCCGCGCGGCTGGTTCTGCTGGCGCCACGGCCTCTTCGTCGGCCTGTTTGAAAAACTGCGCGGAGCGCAGTTTTTCAACCTGAGGTCCAGGGCTTGCCCTGGTCCGGGTCGAGGGGCGGACAGCCCCCGCGGGGTCCGGGGCAGCGCCCCGGCTCTGCGCCTGCCAGACAAGACCCATGCTCAGGTCAATGGTAAATCCAGGACGGCGCGCTCGTCGCGAAGCAGGAACGTAAAGCCGAATCGGCTTGCCGCGTGCTCCTCTGATCGTACGCTCGATCGGATCGTTGGACGGGAGGGGTGTTTCCTTTGAACAGCGGGGACATCATTGCCTCGAGATATGTCCTCGAGCGACCGCTGGCGAAGGGCGGAATGGGGGCTGTCTGGGTTGCGCGGCATGTCGAGCTTGGCGCGCGCGTGGCTCTGAAGGTCATGGCGAAGGAGCATGTCGATACGCCGCTCGCGCGCGAGCGATTTCAGAGGGAAGCGCGGGCGTGCGCGCAGATCCGGAGCCCGAATGTCGTGGCGGTCCACGATTATGGTGTCGCGGACGGCGCGCCGTTTTTGGTGATGGAGCTCCTCGAGGGCGAGGATCTCCAGGCGTGCCTTGCGCGGGAGGGGCGCCTGTCGCTCTCCGCGGCGATTGCCGTGCTCCTGCCCGTGTGCAAGGGCCTGCGGCGCGCGCACGAGCTCGGGATTGTGCACCGCGACATCAAGCCGAGCAATGTCTTCCTCGCGCGCCAGGGCGACGAGGTTGTCGTGAAGATCCTCGATTTTGGCGTCGCCAGGATCACGCATGACCTCGGCGGGCAGACGACCCGGACGGGGATGCTGCTCGGCTCGCCGAGTTACATGAGCCCCGAGCAAGCGCGTGGCCGGCGGGTCGATCACCGGAGCGATCTCTGGTCGCTCGCGGTCGTCCTTTATGAATGCCTGACGGGTCGGCCGCCCTTTGTCTCCCAGGCGCTCGGCGACCTGCTCGTCGAGGTGTGCACCGAGCCGATCCCGCCGCCCACGACGATAACGCCCGATCTGCCTGCCGGGGTCGATCGTTTCTTCGCGCGGGCGCTCGCGCGGAGTCCGGACGAGCGATTCCAGGATGCGGAGGCCTTCGCCGATGCGCTCACGGCGCTCCGGTCCGGTCTCCCAAATGCCACGTTCGAGGCGACCGTCCTCGGGGCCCCGGCGCCCGACTTTTCCGCGCCGACATTGCCATTGCCGCCACGCGCGCCCACGGTGCCCGGGGTCGCCACGACGATCGGAAGCAGCCGCCCGCGGGCCACCAGGCTCGCGCTCGCGCTTTTCGTCTCGATGGTCCTCGGGCTCGGCGCCCTGGCCCTCTATCGTTTGTCCGCTCCGCGCGAGCCGCCCGAGACGAGCGTCGCCGCGCCACCCGCCGCGCCCGCGCCGCCTCCGCCCGTCGAATCGGCGGCGCCCGCGCCGAGCGTATCCGCGACGGAATCAACCCCCGCGCCGCCCACAGCCACAGAATCGGCGCCCTCCGCGACGACACCACCGGACGCGCCTCGAAAGGCGCCTCCGAGCCGCTCCCGGCCGGCAAAGCCGGCTTCGCCGCCTCCGCCCGCGCCCACGCGGGATCCGACCTTTGGCTTCTGAATCGGTGGATCATGCGTATTCGCTGGATCTTTCCTTTCGTGCCCGCCCTCCTGCTCACGCTCCCCCCCGCGCGTGGGGAGGCCGAGGAGCAGCCGCCGGGGACGACGACCGTGCAGGACAATCGCGCGCTCGCGCTCGAACATGCGCACAAGGGGCTCGAGGCCTACCGCGCCGGGCGATTCGAGGAGGCCTGCGACGAGTTCCGCGAGGCAGAGCGGCTCTTCCCGGCGCCCACGTTGCGCGTGCACATCGCGCATTGCCAGCGCAAGCTCGGCAACCTCGTCGCGGCGAAGGCGCTGTACGAGGAGGTGCTCGCCGAGCCTCTGCCGAAGGACGCGCCGCCTCCCTTCGTGCAGGCGCGAAAGGACGCCGAGCGAGGGATCGCCGAGGTCGAGGCGGAGATCGCCGCGCGATCCAGGAAGGAGACGAAAGTGAAGGTGGCGCCCGCGCGGCCGAAAGGATCCATCGTCCCCGGGGTCGCCACGCTGGGGCTCGGCGTCCTGGGGGTCGGGGTCGGGGCCGTGACCGGGGCGCTGTCGTTCTCGAAGGTGGACGACATCCGGGCGCGTTGTCAGGGCAATCATTGCCTCGCGGCCGACCGGGACAACGCCGAGCAGGCGCGGCTGCTCGGCAATGTCTCCACCGTGGCATTCGTGGTGGGAGGCGCGGCGGCGGCGGCCGGCGTGGCCTTGCTGGTCCTGCGCCCCGGGGGCGAGGCGGACGATCTTCGTGTCCACGTGGGGCTCGGGCGGGCGACGTTCGAATTTCATTATTGAAGGACGGCCATGTACGTAGCTTCGAGGGCAACGCCTGTGCTCCTCCTCTCGGGGGCGCTCGGCTGCAATACGATCACGGAGATCGACGCGCTCCAGTTCGAGCCGTGTGCGCCGAGCTTCTCCGATTCGACCGCGACGGCCACGCAAGGGAGCCACGGGGGGAGCCCCTTCGAGGACGTATGCCCGGAGGGCGAGGTCCTCGTGGGCCTGCGGGGCGGCGTCAATGGGATCACCATCGCGGGGATCAGCGCCATTTGTGCGGCCATGCGCGTCTCCGAGGCCCACCCCTACACGATCTCCCTCACGCCTGCCGAGATCATACCGAACGTGCGCGGGGTGATGGGCTCCGAGGAGCCGGAAACCCAGGTATGCCCGCCGGGGGCCGCGGTCGCTGGATTCGAGGGGAGCACGGTCCTCTACGATCCCAACGATCCACGGCCGATCCTGCTCCGGATCTCGCTCGTCTGCGCGTCCCTTCACGTCGAGGGTCCGCCCGAGGCGCCGACGACGCGGCTCGGGGAGACCACGCACACGCCCTCCCTCGGCGGCCCGGACGATCAAGGCGACGTCTTCCAACCCATCCATTGCCCACCGAACCAGATCGCCCGGGGAATCCACGGGCGCTCGGGCCTGCTCGTCGACGCCTTCGGCCTCGGCTGCGCGGAGCCCTCGCTCGCCTGTCCAGCGGTCCCCGCCGCCTCGGAGGAATGAAATGCGCGGCCTGTCTTTGCTTTTCGAGTCCCACAAGCCGAGATCCCCGCGGGAGGAGCTGTCCGTCCGCACGTTCTCGGTGCGCGAGGCGATCTCCGAGCCGTTCGAGGTCTCGATCCTGGCGCGCTCCCACGACGCGAGCATCGACCTCGAGGGCATCGTGGGCAAAGGCGCCGCCTTCCTGATGGAGCGCGGAGACCACTTTTCCATTGGCCAGGCCCGGCGCCGGTGGGAGGGCATCTGCACCCATATCGAGCAGGTCCGCGTCGAGGATTCGGAGACCGGCGAGTCGACCTACACGCTGACGATCATGCCCAAGCTGTGGGTGCTCGGGCAGCGGACCGGGTATCGGGTCTTCCAGCACGTCTCCATCCCGGACATCGTCGACCGGGTGCTCGGCGAATGGAACATCCAGCACAAATGGGCCATCGATCGGGGGGCTCATCCCCGGCTCGAGTACCGGGTGCAGTATGGCGAGAGCGAGCTCGCGTTCCTGTCGCGGCTGCTGGAGGAGGCGGGTATCGCGTACACGTTCCCCGACGAGGACGGCGCCGGCACCATGCTCCAGTTCTCCGACGCGCTCGCCGCAGGAAAACCCCATCCGCGCTCGCCCTTGACCTTCGACGACTCGCCGAACCGCACGGCCCCGAAGGAATACGTCACGGCCGTGCAGATGAGCCACCACGTGCGGCCCGGCGCCTACGTCTTGCGTGACCACGATTTCCGGCGCCCCGATTTCACCATCCAGGGCGAGGCCCCCCGGGCGAAGGACCCGGAGCACCGCTACGAGCAATTTCATTTCCGCCCGGGCGCGTTGCTCGTCGAGGACACGAAGGGCGCCTCCGCCACCCCAGCCGCCGATGACAAAGGAATCACGCGGCGCGACGAGGGTTTTGGCGCGACCCGCGCGACGCAGAGCCTGCAGGCGGAGCGGCACGAGAAGCGGGTGATCACGTACGCGACGAACTCGATGATCCTCTCGCCGGGCGTCGTCTTCGTGATCCAGGATCACCCGCACCAGGGCCTCGCAAAGCAGCGGCTCC
Organism: Polyangium spumosum; assembly: GCF_009649845.1. NCBI lineage: Bacteria > Pseudomonadati > Myxococcota > Polyangiales > Polyangiaceae > Polyangium > Polyangium spumosum. The sequence goes on along the minus strand of NZ_WJIE01000018.1, from coordinate 129,341 downwards.
TGGTCACCGAGCTCTGCCTCTCGGGCTCCGTCGTGACGGAGTGGGAAATGACCGGCCGTGCGGTGTTCGCGGCCGATTCATACAGGCCGCCCATGGTGACGCCGAAGCCGAAGGCGCTGGGCATGGAGAGCGCGGTGGTGGTCGGGCCGCGCGGGCAGGAGATTCATACCGACGAGTTCGGCCGCGTCCGTGTCCAGTTCCCCTGGGATCGGGAGGGCAAACACGACGACGACAGCTCTTCCTGGATACGCGTGAGCCAGGGCTGGGCGGGCACGGGGTTCGGCTCCATCACCCTTCCTCGCGTGGGGCAGGAGGTTCTGGTCGGCTTCCTCGGCGGAGACCCGGATCAGCCGATCGTCATGGGGCGGGTGTTCAATGGGAAGAACCTCGTGCCTTACAAGCTCCCCGAGCACAAGACGCGGAGCGCGCTGAAGAGCGCGTCGTCGCCGGGCGGGGGCGGCTCGAACGAGATCATGTTCGAGGACGCGAAGGGCAAGGAGCTCGTGTACGTGCAGGCGCAGCGGGACCTCTTTTTGCGGGTCCTGAACGATCAGCAGGAGCGGATCGAGGGAAACCATCGAATGGTGGTCGGCGGGCGCCAGGACCTCGTGATCGGGGCGGAGAAGAAGGAGCTCGTCGCGGGGAGGAGCGATCTGCACGTGCGGGGCGACGAGCGCCGGCAGATCGAGGGCAAGGTGTCGGTCACGGTGGGCGGGAGCCGGCACGAGAACGTGCAGCAAGACCACGCGATGGAGGCGGGGAGGGAGGTTCACCTCGCGGCGGGGACGTCGGTCGTGATCGAGGGCGCGCTCGACCTGACGTTCAAGGGCCCCGGCGGGTTCATTCGAATCGATCCGAGCGGCGTCTCCATCGTGGGGAACATGGTCCGCATCAACAGCGGCGGCGCGCCCGGGGCGGGCAGCGGAGCCCGCCCGGATGCGCCCGAGGACGCGCTCGAGGCGGTGGTGGACGTGCCCGGCCGAGGCGCGCCGTGAACCGAGGAGGGAGACGATGCCGCCTGCAGCGCGCGTGACGGATCTGCATGTTTGTCCCGCAATGCCAGCGGGAGGGCCCGTCGCGGGTCCGTGCGAGCCGCGGGTGCTCATCGGGTTCATGCCCGCGGCGCGCGTGGGCGACGCTGCGACGTGCGCCGGGCCGCCGGACGTGATCGTCGGGGGTGAAGCGACGGTGCTCATTGGATATCGGCCCGCGGCGCGGCTCGGGGATCCGACGGCGCGCGGGGGGACGATCACGATGGGGTGCCCCAATGTGCTCATTGGCTCGTCCGCGCAGTCGCGCGCGCTCGAGCGCGCGGCGCAGCAGGGGACGCCGCTCTGCGAGCCATGCGAGTGATCCTCGAGGTGCAATGGGGGCGGCTCGCGTCGAAGAGGGCCGCGCTCACGCCCGGCCAGCGCTTGCGCGTGGGGCGAACGGACCTGTCCGATTTCGTGGTTTCGCACGACCGCCGGATGTCGGGGCTCCATTTCGAGCTGTCGTGGGACGGGGCGTGGTGCCGCGTGCGGGATCTGGGGAGCGATACGGGGACGTGGCTCGATGGGCAGCCGGTGCGCGAGGCGGACGCGAGGCACGCGTCGTGGATCCGCGCGGGCGATACGGTCTTCATGGTCTCCTTCGAGGGAGCGACCTCTCGCCCGCGACCTTCGGATCCGCCCGAGGTGGCCTCGCGCAAGGAGGAGGCGCGTGTGGCGCTCGCGGCGCAGAAAACACCGCTGTTCGCGCTCGTCGACGCGGCTCGTGACCTGCGGATACGGGAGCTCCTGCGTGAATCGGTCGACGAATACCGATCGCTCTACGAGGGCACGCGAGGCGACGCGCTCGGCGAGGTGTCCCCGTATCTCGTGCGCCTGTCGCCGGAGAGCGCGCTGCTCGGGCGGCTGCTCGCCGAGGGCTGGGGCGAGAGCTGGGGCGTGTATCTGACGAGCCCGCGTCCGCTTTCGGAGGTGCGCCGGCACCTCCGGCGGCTCTCGATGGTGGAGGCGGAGGGGGAGACGAAGCGGCTCTATTTCCGATTTCAGGATCCGCGCGTGCTCCGGCGATTCTTGGCGATGAGCAACATGCGACAGCGAGGGGAGATGTTCGGCTCGATCGTCGAGGCTTTTTGGATGGAGGGGGAAGCGGGCGAGGTCCTCCGCGCCTCGCGCCCGGCGTCGCCATGAGGTTCACGGCGGATCAGATGGAGCAATGGCAGGTCCGAGAGCCGAGCGTGGAGCGGTGCGCGCGTGGCCCCACGCGGCTCCGCGGAGATCCCGTGTACCAGCGGCGTTCGTTCGTGTACCAGGGACAAACACGCGAGCGCCCTTCGAGCGTGACCTTCGAGCTCGGCGCGGGCGCGGCGCGGGGACAAAAGCGCGCGCGCGAGGAGCTCGAAGCGCCGCTCGCGCTCGTGGGGCCCGACGGCGCGGCCGATCCGATGGTCTTCCACATGGATCGATTCCACCTCGTCGCGCACCGGTGGGGCGGGAGCAAGGACGGGGAGAACCTGGTCCCGGCCTATGCCGGGTTCAATCGGACCGAATGGAGCAACTTCGAGGGCGCGATCGACGAGATCGTGCGAGCCCGCGGCGGCCCGGTGCGCGTGACCATCGACCTCGGCTACGACGACGCGCAGGATCCACGCGTGCCCGTGCGCCTTCACGTGAAGGTCGAGGAGGAGATCCACGGCATCTTCGTGCAGCGCCACAAGGGCTGGTTCGTGCCCACGCCCCCGGCGGCGCAGCGGGCCGAGGACCGGTGGCTCGAGGAGCTGATCACCCAGCATCGAGACGATTTCGTGAATTCGGGGTTCAGCGCGCACGCGCTCCGGGATCCTTCGGGCATGTTGCTCAATCTCCCGAACGAACCCGGCCCGCACGCCATCCTCGATTACCTGCACGCGAGGGGCGCCTTCGCAGGGACGACGGCGGAAAACGTGGTCCTGCAAAATGGCGCGCCGTTCACACCCGCGCAGCGGGACCTCATCCTCGCCCACAACCGCATCCTCAATGGAACGGGGTTCGTGATGTCGGAGTCTCCCGCGGACCCTGCCCGTACGTCGTGGCCCGCGCCGCCGGGACGCCCCCCCGGCACGCTGCTCGACGGCAGCACGCACGCGGCGCCGCAGGTCGATCACACGTGGCCGCAGGCGCACAACGGATCAAACGCCTACAGCAATGCCATGGTGACGAGCGCCCAGCACAACAACGAGAAACGGAACAGCGTGACGCCGCAAATCCAGGCGGAGGCGGCGCTCAACGCGCGACGCTCCCAGCGCCCTCGCCGCGGCCCACCCGCGTGATCCCCACCGCCCGGAGCGCCACCGGATGTCCGTCTCGCTCCTCCGCCGGCAAGTGCGCCTCTGCCACCATTCGCACCGAGAACCTCGTGAACATCGGCAGCACCTCCGCGAGCGCCTCCGGCACATAGACGGGCACCTCCCGATCCGCGCACGGGAGCCGCAAGCTCGCCCGCAAATGCCGGGCGCCGAGCACGGCACGCCGCTCGTAACAGCGGTTCTCGAGCAGGATCCGCTCGACCCGCGAGGCGACCTCCGCCGGCGCCGCCGAGCGCTTCTTCGCCTGCGCGAACGCCGCCTCGATCGCCGCCGCGAGCTCACGCGCCGCCGCCCGATCGCGCAATGGATCCGCCGCGCCGAGGTACGCCCGCGCCGCCGCGACCGCCTCCTTCGAGCGCTCGTCGCCGCCGGCCAGAGGCCCCACGACCGCCACGAGCGCGCGGAGCGCCTCGATATCGTCGAACGCCATCACGAGCTCGCCCTCCACGAGCACGAGCGGCGCGACGAACCGACCATCCTTGCGGACGGCGGACCGCAACGCCGAGAGGATGGCCTGCTCGCCGAGCGGCTCCCCGTGCGCCATCACCTCGAAGATCTCGCGCCGCTCCTCGACCTCCGCAGGTTCGAGCCCGAGATCGGGATCGTCGATATCGGGATCCAGGGGCTCGTCCGCGAGCGCCTCCAGGATCTTGCGCCACGCAGGCTGCTTGCGGATTCGCGGCAAGCTCCGCGCGTCGAACCATAACAGATCGAGCATCCGCGCTGGAGCGGCCTGCTCCTGCGAGGCCGCGGCGAACGCCGGAGGTTGCACCTCCGGCGCCGCCGTCGTCTCCGCCGCTGCATTCGAGGCAAAAAGGGCGCTCGGCGGCGGGAGGGGCAGGCGAGGCGGCGCCGCGAATTCGGACCCCCGCGTGGACGGGGGGCTCGTTCGAAAGGGGAGCGCCGGCCCCGGAGGCGCCGCGTGCTCCACTTCGGGCGGCAGGGCCAGCGTCGAGGCGGGCGCGTGCGCGGGTTTGCCCGAGGAGGGCGGGCCCGCCGCGCGTCGCTGCGGCTCGAACCACGCCGCCGGCTCGCCCGCGACCTCGACGCCGGCCACGACACGCAGCGCGTCGAGGGCCTCCTCGTGGGGAAGCTGTATCCATCTCCGACAAACCACGGTGCAGCGCTGCTCGTCCCCGTCGATCCGCAGGGTATCCGTGCAGAGCTGCATGGGCTGGCCTTCGGGGATACCAAAGGCCGAGAGGCCGAAGAGACGCGCCACCCCGCGCGCGCCGGGCAGGCGCGTCGCGAGCCGCGGCAGGGAGGGATGCAGCCCTTCGAGCAGGAGGTGCTCGTCTCCACGCAGGAAATCGATCCGTTGATCGGGCGGCGCGGCCTGGAAATACGAGCCGTCGAACCGCGGGGGGATCTCGGCGATCCGGCCTTCGAGCGTGCTTCGCGGCGTCGCCCCGAGGAGGCGCTTGCGCAGCGGCCAGGCGCGCGCGATCGGCCCGAAGCCGGCGGGGCGCCTCGCGCCTTCCGGGGAAACGACGGTGGGTTCGCCCTCGTCGATACCCGCGCCGATCCCGAGGGGGTTGTCCGGGACATCCGGCCCACCGAAAGCGCGCTCGTACACGATGGGCATCTTCTGGAAGCCACGCGTGTCCTTCAGCAGGAGGGATTTGTCGAGCAGCACCCGCTCGCCTGCGCGGACCACGATCCGCGTGGTGACGCGCTCTTTTGGCTCGCCCGGCGGCGCATATCCGTGCCCCGTGAAGAGCACGTCCGCGCGCGCGAGATAGGGGACGAGATCACTCGTGAAACGCACGCTCCTCGCGGGGTTGTCCCCGTGGTGGACCTCCTCCCGCAGGATCGGCTGTGGATCGACCCGCGACATCGGCGCGTCGGGCGCGAAGGCAAACGTCGCCTTCGTGATCACCGTCGCGTGCAAGACGCCGCCCGTACGAAACGCCACGACACCCGCGTCGGCGCCCGGGAGGGGCGAGACTGCGGCCACCCCATCAACAAGCATGAATCAGCGTATCACGAATGCGCGCGCGTGGCGCCCCGGCGATACGGCCAGCGCGCTCGAAATGCGAATTCGCCCTGGGCGTCGTGGCTCGGGCAGGATCCTCAGCCGCGCGGCGGAATGGCGATGCGGCCCTGGTTCTCCGCGAGCCAGCCCGCGAACGAGCGGAGGTTCGGGTTCAGGGCGCGGGCGCGCGCGACGTCCCGGGCGCCGCGGAAATCGGCCTCGAAATCACGCTTGAACTGGAACATGTTCCCGAGATCGTCGGCGCCGGGGAAGGGGAGGCGCCTGTAGACCTCCGGCTCGATGGCCCGGTACTCCACGTCCTCCCCCGCGATCGCCGAGAACGCGGCCGCCATCTCGCTGCCGCCGAGGTGCTCGCCCGCGACGCCAGTACGCTGACCGATCATCTCCGCGCCGCGCTCGAGGATGCCGTACGCCGTGCGGCCGATGTCCTCCGTCGCGACCCCCGGCAGCTTGGCCGTGCCGATGGGCAGGCCGAGGACCAGGCGCCCCTCGTGATCACGCAGCAGGCCCATGCCGGGGTGCTTGAAGTTTTCCCAGTAAAACGACGTGAGGAGGAACGTCGTGGGGACGCCGAGGGACGTGAAGATCGCGTCGGCCTCGCCCTTCGCGTCGAAATGCGGGACCTTGTATTTCCCGTGCAACGTCGGCATACGCTCGTCCGAGAGCGGCATCCACTTGCGCGTGTCCTCGAGCGTCGACCAGATCACGTGCTCGAGGCGCGTATCTCGCGCCGCCGTGGCCATCACGCGCGCCTGCTCGGTCTCGCGTTCGGGAGAGCCGTGTTGCCAGAAAAACGTGACGCAGAACGCGCCGTACGCGCCCTCGAACGCGCGGCGGATGCTCTCCGGATCGTCGACGTCGCCGAAGACGACCTCCGCGCCGAGCGCGCGCAGCTCCTTCGCGGCGGGCGCGTCGACGTTCCGGGTGATGGCGCGCGCCTGAAAACCGCCGCTCGGATGGGCGGCGATGGCGCGGACCAGGCTCCCGCCCTGCGCGCCCGTGGCGCCGACGACGGCAAGGACGCGTCTCTTCGAGCTCATCAAATCCTTCTCCTCCTCGACGCGCATGCTGGCATGGTTTGCCCGGGACCGGAAGACACGTCTCGCCGCTCCGACACGCCCTGCCGGCCGGCCCCGTGATCAAAAGGCAAACGGGGCCACGTTTTCCGACATTTTGACGAGCAATTTCACGACAGGAACGCCGCTCCTCCGCCCGTGTTTTCCCCGCGAGGCCCGCTCGGGCCCTCGCACCCAAAGGAGCTTCCATGCCCGCACCTCGTGCCCTGTTCGTCCTGTCTTTCCTCCCCGCGCTCGCCGCGCTTCTCGGGACCTCCGCCGCGCGCGCCGAGGAGCCCGCGAAGCCTTTCGGAGGACGTGGTCAGGTCGCCTTCGACGACATCGTCGCGCTCAGCGTCGGCGGCAGCCGCTTCGGGTATCCCCTCGTGTTGCCCGTGGGCATGGGCGCGGGCAGCCTCGGGGTGGGTTACAGCGGCATCCTCGGGTATTCCTCGTCCACCACGCTCCGCAACCCTGGGCAGCCGGGCGGCCACAAGGGCACCACCGACACGATGTGGATCTCGCCCTCGCTCGACGTCTTCGTACGCGGCCATTTCTCCGTCGGCGCCACGCTCGCCGCCTCCTACGGGACCGGCGAGGGGGAGCAGCTCGACTTCAATGGACAGGTGCAGCGCTCGAAGGGCAGCGGCTACGGCTTCGCCATCGCGCCCCGCGTCGGGTACGTGATCCCGCTCGGCACGTCGTTCGCGCTCTGGCCGCGCCTCACGCTCGGCTACTCCGGCGGCTACACCAACTTCGAGAGCACCGCCCCTGGACGCAGCGTCGATTGGAGCAACCAAAACTTCCGCGGCATCGCCGAGCTCGGCCTCGTCGCGCGGCTCCACCGCTACGTCTACCTCCGCGCCGCGCCCGAGCTCGTGATCAGCGCGACACGCAGGGCCGGATCCGGCTTCAACCCCATCTCCGGCGAAGCACAAAATGAATTCTCCGTCCGGCTCGGCGCGACGGCCGGCGTGGGGATCCTGCTCGGCGGTTGAAGGGGTCGTCCGTCCTGGAAGATGGCGCAACGGGTCGAAGCCCGTGGCGCGCCGCACCAGGGAAGGAAAGATTTTGCTGCATCGCAGCACGATGGACTGTGCTTCCGCGGCGGAGGGCCGTAGGATCGTGGGTTGTGAAGCACAAGGCGCCGCCGCCTCGCCAGGGCCTGTACGATCCGCGGAACGAGCATGACGCGTGTGGACTCGGGTTCATCGCGCACATCAAGGACAAGAAGAGCCACACGATCGTCGCGCAAGGCCTCGAAATCCTGAAGAACCTGACCCACCGCGGCGCCACCGGCGCCGACCCCTTGCAAGGCGACGGCGCCGGCATCCTGCTGCAGATCCCCCACGCCTTCTTCGTACGTGAGTGCGCCCTCGCTGGCATCACGCTCCCGGAGCCCGGCGAGTACGGCGTCGGCATGATGTTCCTCCCGCAGGACCCCGGCGCGCGCGCCGCCTGCGAGCACGAGGTCGCGCGCGCCATCCTCGCCGAAGGCCAGGAGGTCCTCGGCTGGCGCGACGTGCCCGTCGACAGCAGCGGCCTCGGCGAAGGCGTCAAGGCGAGCGAGCCCGTCATCCGGCAGGTCTTCGTCGCGCGAGGCCTCTCCACGCCGGACGTCGAGGCCTTCGAGCGCAAGCTCTACATCATCCGCAAGCGCGCGGGCCACGCCATCCGCGCGCTTCGGCTCTCGCGCGCGGGACAGTTCTACGTGCCGTCGTTTTCAGCACGAACGATCGTGTACAAGGGGATGCTGCTCGCGCACCAGGTCGGCGAGTTCTACGTCGACCTCAAGGACAAGGCGGTCGAGTCCGCGCTCGCCATGGTGCACCAGCGCTTCTCGACGAACACGTTCCCCTCGTGGGACCTCGCGCATCCGTTTCGGCTCATCGCGCACAACGGCGAGATCAACACGTTACGCGGCAACGTGAACTGGATCCGCGCGCGGCAACAGAACATCGAATCGAAGCTGCTCGGCGACGGCCTCCAGAAGATCTGGCCGCTCATCTACGACGGCCAGTCCGACTCGGCCTCGTTCGACAACGCCCTCGAGCTGCTCTACTTCGGCGGGTATTCGCTGGCGCACGCGATGATGCTGATGATCCCGGAGGCGTGGGCCAGTAACCCGCTGATGGACGAGCGTCGCCGCGCCTTCTACGAGTACCACGCGGCGCTCATGGAGCCCTGGGACGGCCCCGCGGCCATCGCGTTCACCGACGGCCGGCAGATCGGCGCCACGCTCGATCGCAACGGCCTGCGCCCGGCGCGTTACGTGCTCACCGACGACGACTACGTGATCCTCGCCTCCGAGGCGGGCGTGCTCGACATCCCCGAGCGCAAGATCGTCAAGAAATGGCGCCTGCAGCCGGGGAAGATGTTGCTCATCGACCTCGGCGAGGGGCGCATCATCGACGATCAGGAGCTCAAAACGAAGCTCGCGAAGCACCGGCCTTACCAGAAATGGCTCGATCGCACGCAGCTCCGCCTCGAGAACATCCCGATGCCGGACTACGTGTCCGTGCCCGACGGCGACAAGCTTCTCGATCGGCAGCAGGCCTTCGGGTACACGCAGGAGGATCTGCGCCTCCTGCTCGCGCCGATGGCCGCGCATGGCGAGGAGGCCATCGGCTCGATGGGCGACGACACGCCCCTCGCGGTGCTCTCCGATCGGCCGAAGCCGCTCTACGGGTATTTCCGGCAGCTCTTCGCGCAGGTGACGAACCCGCCCATCGACCCGATCCGCGAGGAGACGGTGATGAGCCTGGTCTCGTTCATCGGCCCGCGGCCGAACATCCTCGCCCTCGACGAGAGCGGGCCGAACATGCGGCTCGAGGTCCACCTGCCCATTCTCACGTTCGAGGACATGGAGAAGCTCCACCGCGCCGAGGAGCTCACGAAAGGGCATTTTCGGTCGGTGGTCCTCTCGATCTGTTATCCCTCGGAATGGGGCGCCGACGGGATGGAGGCCGCGCTCTCCAAGCTCTGCGCCGACGCCGAGGACGTGGTGCGCGGCGGCAACGTGAACATCCTGATCCTGTCGGACCGGGACATCGGCCCGGATCACATCGCGATCCCGGCGCTGCTCGCGGTGAGCGACGTGCACCAGCACCTCGTGCGGGCGGGCCTGCGGACGCGGACGGGGCTCGTGGTCGAGACGGGCTCGGCGCGCGAGGTGCACCATTTCGCGCTGCTCGCGGGCTACGGCGCGGAGGCGATCCACCCGAACCTCGCGTTCGCGACGCTGGCGACGCTCGGGGACCTCCTGCCGCCGGGGATGACGGCCGAGGAGGCGTGCGCGCGGTACATCAAGGCGATCGCGAAGGGGCTGCTCAAGGTCATGTCCAAGATGGGCATCTCGACCTACCAGTCGTATTGCGGCGCCCAGATCTTCGAGGCCGTCGGGCTCGCCTCGGCCTTCGTGGACCGATACTTCACGGGGACGGCGACCGTGATCGAGGGTGTCGGATTGCAGGAGATCGCCGAGGAGACCGTGCGCCTGCACCGGCTCGCGTTCGGCGATACCACGAACGGTGGAGACACGCTCGACGCCGGCGGCGATTATGCCTATCGCGCCCGCGGCGAGGCCCACATGTGGACGCCGGACGCCATCGGAAAGCTCCAGCACGCGACGCGGTCGGGCAACGCCGCGACGTACGAGGCGTACGCGCGGCTCATCAACGATCAGAGCGAGCGGCTGATGACGCTGCGCGGGCTCTTCGAGATCAAGGAATCGGAGCGACCGATCCCGCTCGACGAGGTGGAGCCGGCCTCGGAGATCGTGAAACGTTTCTCCACGGGCGCGATGTCGCTCGGCTCGATCTCCCGGGAGGCGCACACGACGCTGGCGATCGCGATGAACCGGATCGGCGGCAAGTCGAACACGGGCGAAGGCGGCGAGGATCCGGCCCGCTACGTGCCGCTGCCGAACGGCGACTCGATGCGCTCGGCGATCAAGCAGGTGGCCGCGGGGCGCTTCGGGGTCACGACGGAGTACCTCGTCAATGCCGACGACATCCAGATCAAGATGGCCCAGGGCGCCAAACCCGGCGAGGGCGGCCAGCTCCCGGGGCACAAGGTCTCGAAATACATCGCCAAGATCCGGCACTCCGTGCCCGGCGTCGGCCTGATCTCGCCGCCTCCGCACCACGACATCTATTCGATCGAGGACCTCGCGCAGCTCATTCACGACCTCAAGAACGTGAACCCCAAGGCGCGCATCAGCGTGAAGCTCGTCAGCGAGATCGGCGTGGGCACGGTGGCCGCGGGCGTGGCCAAGGCGCACGCCGATCACGTCACCATCTCGGGGCACGACGGCGGCACGGGCGCCTCGCCGCTCTCGTCGATCAAACACGCGGGCGGGCCCTGGGAGCTCGGGCTCGCCGAGACGCAGCAGACGCTCGTCTTGAACCGCCTCCGCGGCCGCATCGCCGTGCAGGCCGACGGGCAGATGAAGACGGGCAGGGACGTGGTGATCGCGGCCTTGCTCGGCGCCGACGAGATGGGCTTCGCGACGGCGCCGCTCGTGGTGGAGGGCTGCATCATGATGCGCAAATGCCACCTGAATACCTGCCCCGTCGGCATCGCCACGCAGGATCCCGAGCTCGTGAAGCGCTTCGCCGGGCAGCCCGAGCACGTGGTCAATTATTTCTTCTTCGTGGCCGAGGAGGTGCGCCGGTACATGGCGAAGATGGGCTTCCGCACCTTCGCCGAGATGGTCGGCCGCTCCGACAAGCTCGACATGCGCCGCGGGATCGCCCACTGGAAGGCGAAGGGCCTCGATTTTTCGCGCGTGTTCTACCGACCCGAGGCCCCGCCGGGCGTGTCGATCCGCTGGTCCGAGCGGCAGGATCACAGCCTCGAGCACGTCCTCGATCATCGCCTCATCGACGAGGCGCTCCCGGCGCTCGTCAACCAGGTCCCCGTCGCGTTCGACGTGCCGATCCGCAACATCCACCGGGCCGTCGGCGCGATGCTCTCCGGCGAGGTCGCGCGGCGCTACGGGCACGCCGGGCTCGCGGACGACACGATAAGGATCCGCACGCGTGGCACGGCCGGCGGCAGCTTCGGCGCGTTCCTCGCGAAGGGCATCACGCTCGAGCTCGAGGGCCAGGCCAACGATTACGTCGGCAAAGGCCTCTCCGGCGGGCGCATCATCGCGTACCCGCCGCGGGATTGCCCCATCGTGCCGGAGGAGAACATCATCGTCGGCAATACCGTGCTCTACGGCGCGATCTCGGGCGAGGTCTTCTTCCGCGGCGTCGCGGGCGAGCGCTTCGCCGTGCGCAACTCCGGCGCGACCGCGGTCGTCGAGGGCATCGGCGATCACGGCTGCGAATACATGACCGGCGGCGCGGTCGTCGTGCTGGGCAAGACCGGGCGCAACTTCGCCGCGGGCATGAGCGGCGGCGTGGCCTACGTGCTCGACATGACCGGCGACTTCCGGCTCCGGTGCAACCTCTCGATGGTGGCCCTCGAGCAGGTCGAGGAGGACGCGCAGCTCTTGAAGGGCCTGCTCGAGAGACATTTTTTTTACACGGGCAGCGCGCGGGCGCGGGCGATCCTGGACGATTTCCCCTCCTACCGAGCGCATTTCGTCAAGGTGATGCCGCACGAATACCGCCGCGCGCTCGCCGAGCAGAGGGCCGAGGAGGCCCGCGCGGCGGAGCCCCCTGCCGAGGTGGTGACGGAGGTCGTGACCCATGGGTAAGGTGAAGGGCTTTCTGGAGATCCCGCGCAAGGAGCCGGAGCTCGTGCCGGTCCCCGCGCGGATCAAGCGATACGAGGAGCTCGTCCTGCCGATGGCGCCCGCCGAGGTGAGCCGGCAGGGCGCGCGTTGCATGGATTGTGGCATCCCGTTTTGCCACGACGGCTGCCCCGTGAACAACGTCATCCCCGACTGGAATGACCTCGTCTATCGCGGCAAGTGGCGCCAGGCGCTCGAGGTCCTGCAATCGACGAACAATTTCCCCGAGTTCACGGGGCGCGTCTGCCCGGCGCCGTGCGAGGCGGCCTGCACGCTGAACATCAACGATCAGCCGGTCACCATCAAGACGATCGAGCAATCGATCGCCGACCGCGGCTGGCAAGAGGGCTGGATCGTCCCGAAGCCCGCGAGCAAGAAGACGGGCAAGCATGTCGCCGTGGTGGGCTCGGGTCCGGCGGGGCTCGCCTGCGCGCAGGAGCTCGCGCGGTCAGGGCACGAGGTCACCGTCTTCGAGAAGCACGATCGGCCGGGCGGATTGCTCCGGTACGGGATCCCCGATTTCAAGCTGGAGAAGCGGCACGTCGATCGCCGCATCGAGCAGATGCAGGCCGAAGGCGTGGTGTTCCGGACGGGCGTGCACGTCGGCGTGACGATTCCGGCGAAGGAGCTGCTCGATGGATTCGACGCGGTCGTGCTCGCGGGTGGCTCGGAGGCGCCGCGGGCGCTCGACGTGCCGGGGCGGGATCTCGGCGGGATCCATTACGCGATGGAGTACCTGACGCAGCAGAACAAGGTGCTCGCGGGCGACCGTGTCCCGGGGCAGATCCTCGCGACGGGCAAGGACGTGGTGGTGCTCGGCGGCGGCGACACCGGGTCGGATTGTATCGGCACCGCGGTGCGACAGGGCGCGCGATCCGTCACGAACTTCGAGCTCTTGCCCGAGCCGCCGCAGCAGGAAAACAAGAGCCTCACGTGGCCGTACTGGCCGATGAAGCTCCGCACGTCGAGCTCCCACGCGGAGGGTTGTACACGCGATTTTGCCATCGCGACGAAGGGCTTCTCCGGCAAGGACGGCCGGGTCGAGGTCCTCCACGCCGTGCGGCTCGCCTGGAACGAGGGCCCGAGCGGCGCGCTCCGGGCGGAGGAGATCCCGGGATCCGCATTCGACGTCCCAGCGGATCTCGTGCTGCTCGCGCTCGGGTACTTGCACCCGGTCCGCGCGGGGATGCTGGAAGAGCTCGGCGTGGAGCTCGACGCGCGTGGCAACGTCAAGGCCGACACGCGCGCGCACCGCACCTCGAACCCGAAGGTGTTCGCCGCCGGGGACATGCGTCGTGGTCAATCCCTCGTCGTGTGGGCGATCCGCGAGGGGCGGGACGCGGCGCGGGCGGTGAATGGGTTTTTGCGAAGCTCGCCCGATCGCTGACGGTCGAGGCACCGTTCATGCGTCCTGGGGCCGCGCCCCGCACGAGTGTGCCCTGGGGGATCATGCACGAGCCACGGTCGAGGAGCCTCCCACGACCCATCGGGGTTCTCTTGCTGGCCGTCGTGTACGCGCTCAGCGCCTCTTTGGGGCTCAGCCTCGCCATTCCGCCAGGGTTCGCGACGGCCTTCTTCCCGGCCTCGGGCATCGCGCTCGCGGCGCTCCTGCTCGGGGGGCGGCGCCTCTGGCCGGGCGTCTGGCTCGGCTCGTTCGTGACGAACGCCCCGTTCCTCTTCGACGCGACCACCCCCGCCCGCGCCGTCACGTCGTTGCTCGTGGCGACCCCCATCGGCGCCGGCGCCACGCTCGAAGCCCTCGCCGCCGCGCGCCTGTTCCCGCCGTGGGACCGAGAGGCCGGGGCGCCGCTCGGCCGGGTCCTCGACGTCGCCCGCTTCACGGCCCTCTCCGCCTTCGCTTGCTCGCTCACGAGCGCCACGTTCGGCACCACGAGCCTGATCGCCGGCTCCAGGCTCTCGTGGGACGGCTTCGGCTCGAGCTGGCTCACGTGGTGGCTCGGCGACGCCGTGGGCATCCTGGTGTTGACGCCGCTCCTCCTCGCGGCCGCGCGGCCTCGCCAGTGGGTCTTTCGAGGCCGCGGCGTGGAGCTCGTGCTCCACCAGCTCGCCTTGCAGGGCTTTCAGCTTCTCCTGCTCTCCGGAAGGCTCCCGGCCCACGGCCCGTCCTATCCGCTCGGTCACCTCATCACCCCGTTCCTCGTCTGGGCCGGCGTGCGCCTCGGGCATTTCGGCGCGGCCCTCTCCGTGTTCAGCGTCTCGCTCGTCGTGACCTTGGGGGCGGCGCAAGGCGCGACGCCATTCACGAATTCCACGACCCAGACCACGCTCCTCTTCGTGCAGGTGTTCGTCGGCAGCATGGCGCTGACCACGCTGGTCCTCGCGTCGGTCATCGCCGAGCGTCGCCAGGCCGAGGCGGCCCTCGCGCGGTCCCGCGACGAGCTCGATCGACGCGTCGCGGAGCGGACCGCCGACCTCACGGAGTCCGAGGAGCGTTATCGTGTGCTCGTCGAGGTCTCGCCGGACGCGACCCTCCTCCAGCAGCCCGCCGAAGACGGCGTCTTCCGCGTGGTGTACGCGAACGCCGCGGCGTCGCGCCTGCTCGGCTTGGAGAGCACGTCCGCGCTCATCGGCAGGCCCACCTTCGATTTCATCCCCCCCGGGCGGGAGGAGATCGCGCGCCAGAGGCTCCGCGACGCGCTGGAGCACGGCAGCGTGGGCCCGGTCGAGGGGAGGGTCGTGCGCGTGGACGGCAGCCTGCTCGAGGTGGAGATCGTGCTGGCCCGCGTGCCGGCGGGGAGGAAACACGCGCTGCTCATCATCTTTCGCGACATCACCCGGCGCAAGCACATCGAGGAGCAACACGCGGCGCTTTATCGTGAGGCGGAGGAGTCGATCCGCGCCCGCGACGAGTTCCTTTCCATCGCCTCGCACGAGCTGAAGACGCCGCTCACCTCGCTCTCGCTCAAGCTCCAGGGCCTCGCCCGGAGCCTGCGGAAGGCCCCCGATCTCGCAGATAAGATCGCGCCCTCCCTCGACGTGGCCCTGCGGCAGACGAGGCGCCTGAACACGCTCGTCGACGAGCTGCTCGACGTCTCCCGCATCACCCAGGGCCGTCTGGAGCTACGGATCGAGGAGCTCGATCTCTCCGCGGTGGTGGAGGACCTGCTCGAGCGTATGCAGGAGACGGCGACACGCGCGGGCTGCGAGGTGCGGCTCGACCTCGAGGCGAGCGTCGTGGGTCGATGGGATCGCTCGCGGCTCGAGCAGGTGCTCATGAACCTGCTGTCGAACGCGATCAAATACGGCGCGGGCAAGCCGATCGACGTCTGCGTCCGTGGGGACGGGGCGCAGGCGAGGTTCTGGGTGCGGGACCGGGGCATCGGGATCCCCGCCGAGGATCAGGAGCGGATCTTCCAGCGCTTCGAGCGGGCGGTGTCGGTCCGCCATTTCGGCGGCTTCGGGCTCGGGTTGTGGATCGCGCGCCGGATCGTGGAGGCGTTCGGCGGCACGATCGTGGTGGTGAGCGCGCCGGGAGAAGGGTCGACGTTCACGGTGACGTTGCCGCGGGGGTGAAGACGAAGATTTGGCCTTCGAGGCCTGCGTTCGTATCCTCCTGCCCACCATGCGCCTCCCCCCTCGTTCCGCTCATTTCCGCCACCGTGTTCGTTGTGGTGGGTATGTCGAGCGCAGGCTCCGCCGCGCGAAATACACGGAGCTCGCCGACAGCGTCGCCGCCGCGACGAATGACGTCCTCGTGTACGGCCGCGGCCTCGAGGATCACGAGACTGCCGTCCAGTGTGCGCTCGCCGATCGCGACGGGGCCGACGACGACCTCGACGACACGGCCCAGGATGCCCGCGCGGCGCTCGCGGGGCGCGGCGCCGACGCCGTGAAGAAGGCGCCGTACAAGCTGATCTTCCCCCAGGGCATCGGGTACTACACGGCCGCCACGCTCACCGAGGAGACCAAGCGATACGGCGAGCTCAAGGACCGGCTCGAAGAGCACCTGCCGGGGGCGGACGAGGTCCGCGTGAAGGCCGTGCCTGCGATCGAGGCGGGCATCGTCGCGTTCACGGCGGGGAGCGAGCAGCTCGGCAAGGCCCGCACGAACGAGGCGCTCGCCCGCACGCGCCTCGACGCCGCCGAGGAGGCCTGGGAGCGCCTGCTCACGAAGGTCTACGGCCTGCTCATCGCCGATCTCGGCCGCGCCGCCGCGGAGCGTTTTTTCCCGAAGTACAAGGTGCGCAAGGACGAGGACGACGATCCCACGGGGTGAGCCGAAAGAGCACGCGAACGTGTCCTCCAGAGGTCCAGAACGGAGGATCGGGGCGTCGATCCGCTCCTCCGCAGCTCCGAAGACACAAAGTGACGTGTGGATGTTTGCTTCCGGGGGGTCCGGAGGAGGAGATCGACGCGTGGATTTTGGCTTCCGGAGCTCGGGAGACGGAGAGCCACGCGGCGATTCGTGGAGTTCGAGGTCTGGAGGCGTGGATCCACGCCCGGACGGGCCGTGTCTCTTGCCCGGCGGAACGGGGCTTTGCTAGGACCAGGTTCCCATGAGGCTCCAGTCACTCACGGTCCAGGACTTCCGGGGCTTCGAGCAAGCCACGGTCCCGTTCGAGCCGGACGTGACGGTGTTCGTGGGGGTGAACGGCGCCGGCAAGACGGCGCTCCTCGACGCGACGGCGCTCCTCCTGTCCTACCTCGTCGCGGGGATCCGCACGGGTCGCGCCGCGGGCAAGAGGCTGCGCGCGGAGGACATCCAGAGCGGCGCAAGCTCGGCGTCGATCCGGCTCTCGGCGACGTTCGAGGGGATCGGAGAGGTGGCCTGGGAGGTCGCGGCCACGCGGCCGGGCCATCCGAAGGACCGAGAGAGCTCGCTCGCGGGGCTCTCCGCGCCCATTGAAGCCACGCAGGCGTCCATCGCGCGAGGGGCCCCCGACTTGCCGCTGGTGGTTTATTTCCCGACCAACCGGAACGCGCTCGACATCCCGGATCGAATTCGCAAGCACAGCGAGTTCGAACCCATCAACTCCTTTGATGGAGCGCTCGACGCCGGAGAGCGGAATTTCCGCGCGTTCTTCGAGTGGTTTCGCGAGGAAGAAGACCACGAGCTCCAGCTTTACGTCGCGTATCTCACCGAGGACGGGGCATATCCGCTGAAACCCTCACTCGAAGCTGTCCGGCGCGCGATCACCACGCTGGTCCCGGGCGCGAGTCATCTTCGTATCGAACGCCAGCCCCAGCGAATGCTCCTCACCAAGAACGGCGTGGCGCTCGACGTGGCGCAGCTCTCGGACGGGGAGAAATGCCTGCTCGCGATGGCGGGGGACCTCGCGCGACGGATGGCCATTGCCGCGCCCACGGACCCGGATCCGTTGCAGCGCCCGGTGGTCGTCCTCATCGACGAGATCGAGCTCCACCTGCACCCGGGCCTCCAGCGCACCCTCCTGCCGCGGCTCCGCCAGGTCTTCCCGCGGGCGCAGTTCATCGTGAGCACCCATTCCCCGCAGGTCCTCTCATCCGTGCGGGCGTCGCAGGTGCGGCTGCTCGAAGACTTCGAGGTCCGGAGGCTCGACCGAGAGACGTTCCGGCGTGACACGAACCGCATCCTCGATTCGGTCTTCGACGATCCGGGGCGTCCGCCGGAGGTCGCGGAGAAGCTCAACGAATTGCGGGACGCGATCGACGACGAGCGATACCCCGCCGCGCGCGCGCTCATCGCGGAGCTCCGCGCGCTCTTGCCGGGCGGCGACGATCCGGACGTGGTCTTTTACGAGGGGCTGCTCCCTCCGGAGGACGGCGCCGGCGAAGAGGCCTCCGGATGAGGCCGATCCACAAGCGGACGGAGCCGCGGACGGTCACGGAGACGCGCGAAGCCACGACGACGAACCTCGCGCGAAAGGACACGGCGAGGACCGCGTTCGACCAGATCGACAAAGAGGAGGCGCGCAAGGCCCTCGTCGAGGAGCAGGGGTGGCTCTGCGCGTTCTGCATGCGGAGGATCGACGAGGGCGATCGCGAGACGTCGAGGACGACGACGATGAAGATCGCGCACCGCGTGCCCCTCGACGTCGACCCGCGCCGCGCCCTCGACTGGACGAATCTCCTCGGCTCATGCGACGGCGGCGAGCGTTCCGGCGGCCTGTACTGTACGTGTGACCTCCGCCAGCGCAGCACGGCTCTCACGGTGGACCCGGCGAAGGCGTCTTCCGTGGCGCGCCTCAAACTGGAGCGGCGAGGCAAGGAGCGGGGCCTCTTCCTCACGTCCGACGACGCGGCTTTGAAGGTCGATGTCGAGCAGACGCTGGGCCTGAACGACGGGAACCTGTCCGAGCTGCGCCAGACCACATGGGACGCTTTCCTGGCGGCCGTGAAACGTGCACATCCGAGCAAGCACTGGGATCACGCGACGAGGATTTCTTTCCTGGAGAAGTGGCGGTTCGACGGGAAAAAGCTCCGGCAGTTCGTCGGCGTCGTCGAACAAAAGCTCCAGCGCTCCGCCTGACGCCTCCGCCCGAACCCGTACCCAGCATGACCCCCGTGAAAATCGCCATCCTCGACGACTACCAGCGCGTCGCGAAGGACCTCGCCGACTGGAGCCGCCTCCCGCCCGGGAGCGAGCTCGTCGTCTTCGACCGGCACCTCGCCGATCCCGAGGAGCTCATCACCACCCTGCGCCCCTTCCACGTGCTCGTCCTCATGCGCGAGCGCACCCCGATGCCGGCGGCGCGCATCCAGAACCTCCCCAACCTGCGGCTGCTCGTCACCACGGGCGGCCGCAACGCCGCCATCGACCTCGAAGCCTGCCGCGCGCGTAACATCCCGGTCTCGGGGACCGGGAACGTCGGTACGCCGACGGCGGAGCTCACCTGGGGGCTGATCCTTTCCCTCGTGAAGCGTATCCCAAGGGAGGATCGAGCGCTCCGGGCCGGGGCCTGGCAGACGGGGCTGACGGAGGGGCTCGCCGGAAAGCGGCTCGGGCTCGTGGGGCTCGGCAAGCTAGGTTCCCAGGTCGCGCGCGTGGGCCAGGCCTTCGGGATGGACGTGGTCGCCTGGAGCCAGAACCTCGACGAGGCGCGGGCCGCAGCGGCGGGCGCGAGGCGCGTGGAGAAACGCGAGCTCTTCGCGACCTCGGACGTCGTCAGCCTGCACCTCGTGCTGAGCGAACGGTCGCGCGGGACCGTCGGCGCGGAGGAGCTCGCGGCCATGAAGAGGACGGCGTTTTTCGTCAACACGGCCCGCGCGGGCCTGGTGGACATGGACGCGTTGCTCGCCGCCCTGCGCGCCGAGCGTATCGCCGGCGCCGGGCTCGATGTCTTCCCCGAGGAGCCAATGCCCGCGGACCACCCCCTGCTCGCCTTGCCGAACGTCGTCCTGACGCCACACCTCGGCTACGTGACGCGGGAAAACTACGTGGTGTTTTATCGCGACGCCCTGGACGACATCCTCGCGTGGCACGCGGGAGCGCCGATCCGGCTGCTCACCTGATACCATGGCCCCATGACCCGCCTACGTTTCTTCCTTCTTGCTCCCTTCTTCCTCCTTGGTTGCGCAAACGAAGTCCGCGAGGTCGTCCCGCCCGCGCCCACGCCCGAGCCGCTCTGCGCCGAGCCGCTCGATCTCGTGTTCGGCAGCGCCGAATCCAGGACCCCCCTCGTGGGCCTCTCGGTCGCCGTGGACGGGTCGTGCAACACGTACCTCGCGGGGATGACCGAGGGCCCGATCGATTTCGGCGGCGGCCCCGTCGGCGAAACCGGCGCCCCGTTCGCGTTCGTCGCGAAGCTCGACCCGCAGGGCAAACACCTCTGGAGCCGCGCGCTCCCGGTCGGCGCGTCCTTCCCGGGCAAGGACGTGATCGCCGTGCACGCGCAGGGCAGGGTCCTCGTCGCCGGCAGCTTGCACGCGGACGTCGATTTCGGAGGAGGCCCGCTCGGCGGCGAATACGTGCGCGCGGAGCACCCGTTCCTGCTCGAGCTCGACGCCGACGGCCACCACGTCTGGAGCCGGCGCCTGCACGGGAACCTGCCCGACGACCTCGATTACGAGGGAAACTTCCACCGGGCCATCGAGGGGGTCTCGTTCGACGCCGAGGGCCATTTCGTGATCACCGGCAGGTTCCTCGGCCATCTCGATCTCGGCGGCGTCACGTTGATGAGCACGCCCCAGATATCGGACCCGTTCTTCACGAACTACAAACCCGACGTGTTCGTCGCGCGCTACGACACGAGCGGCGGCCTCGTCTGGGCCAAGCGCTTCGGCGGCGACGTCTCCGACTTCCCGGCGGGGCTCGACGTGAGCCCGAGCGGGGACACGGTCGTCCTCTACACGCAATTCAGCGAAATGGAGAGCGCAGGGGAGCCCGCCGGCCTGCACGTGAAGAGGTTCTCGCCGGGCGGCGACGTCGTCTGGAGCAAGGTCTTCGAGGGGTCGGCGCTCGATCCCTTCGGCGGCGCGGTTGCGCTCTCGGACGACGGCGGCCTGGTCCTGGGCGGGCAGGGGATCCTGACGTGGCCCGGCATCGGCATGTTCGGCGAGGCGTTCGTGGGCCGGATCGATTCGAAGGGCGAGCCCATGCTCGCCGCATCCCTCACGGGCGGCTCGGCCGCCGTGGTCTCCGGCGTGGCCCCCGACGGGAGCGGCGGCATACGCGCCGTGGGTTTCTTCGACGATACCTTGCTCGTGCACGGAAAGGCCATGGCGAGCTCGAGCGGCGGCCTCGACGTGTTCGACGCGCACCTCGAATGGGACGACGCGGCGAACACCACCTCGACCTTCGGCGACGCGACGGACGAGGTCGCCCTCGCGATGGCGGGGACGAAAGAAGGGACACGCGTGATCGTCGGCGTGCGAGGGCCACTCGTCCACGACCTGAACGAGCACCTCTCCCCGTACTCGAAGGGCAGCCGGATCTTCCTGCGCCGCCGCTGATCGACCCGCTCCGCGATCAGCCGATCCCCACCCGCTCCTCCGGCAGCCGGAAGCCCCGGGCGCCCGACTGGTTCGCCAGCGCCAGCGCCAGGGTCAGCGGCCCGATGCGGCCGATGAACATGATGACCGCGACCAGGAGCCGCCCCGGCGTGCTCAACGAAGACGTGATCCCCGTGCTGAGCCCGACGGTCGCGAAGGCGCTCACCGTCTCGAAGACGATCGCGAACGGATCATGGGGCTCGACCAGGAGGAGCAGGAAGAGAAACCCCGCGACGAGCAGGACGCTGAGGAACGCGACGCCCATGGCCCGCCGCACCAGGGCGGCCGGGACGGTGCGCCCCAGCAGTCGAGGGGCCTCGAAGCCGCGGAGCTCGGCGCGTAACGTCGCGAAGAGGACCGCGACCGTCGTGACCTTCACGCCGCCGCCCGTCGAGCCGGGCGCGGCGCCGATGAACATGAGGACACACGTCATCATCCACGTGGCGCTGCTCATCGCGCCGAAGTCGACCGTGCTGAAGCCCGCGGACCGCGTGGTGATGGACTGGTGGAGCGCGGCGAGCACCCGCGTCGGCCACGAGAGCTCCCGCATGGAGCGGCCCCCTTCGAGCACCAGAAACCCCACGAGGCCCGAGACGATCAGCACGGCCGAGGTGACGAGCACCGTGCGCGTGTGCAGGCTGAGCCGCGGGGGGCGCCCCCCGCGGACACGCACGACCACCCAGCGCACGAGCTCGTCGTGCACCGGGTAGCCGAGCCCGCCGATGACGATCAGCACCATGACGACGCCGCTGGCGGGCACCGAAGACACGAGCGGCGCCATCCCCTCGCGGAAGAGCGAGAAGCCCGCGCTGCAGTACGCGCTCACGGCGTGGAAGACCGCGGCCCAGAGGTGGTCTCCCGCGCCGGAGAGCGGGGCGCCCGCACCCGCGGGCGTGGCGATGTCGGGGTAATGCCGGAAGGTCGCGTAAAGCGCCGCCGCGCCGATCGCCTCGACGATCAACGTGTACGCGACGATGGCGGCCACGCTGCGCCTCAGCTTGGAGAAGGACTCCGCGTCGATCATCTCGGCCATGACGGCGGCGTCCCGCAGGTGGATCTTGCGCCCGGCGACGATGACGAAGAACGTCGACAGCACCATGATCCCGAGCCCGCCCACCTGGAACAGCAGCAAGAGAATGACCTGCCCGAGCGGCGTGTAGACGTCCGCCACGTTGTGGACCGCGAGGCCGGTCACGCAGATCGCGCTGGTCGCCATGAACAGGCCGTCGACGAACGACGTATGGGCGATGTCGTGCACCGCCTGGGGCAACGTGAGGAGGAACGCGCCGAGCACCGCCGCCAGGCCAAACGACAGGAGCATCAGCCGCGCCGGATGATCCATCGTGCTGACGAGCAGGCGCTCGAGCGGCCGGCGTCCGAGCAGGCTGCCGTTGGCGAGGACGAAGGCGAGGACCGTGTAGGTCCGGTAGAGCGCCACGAGGTGCGGGTCGTCGCCGCCGGCTGGGTGGCGGAAGAGCAGCCACTTCTCCGCGATGCAAGCGAGGAGCAGGACCAGCAAGACCACGTACGCCCCCCACCGCGGCTTCGTCGACGCGGCCGGGATGGCGCCTCGGCGCCCGGCCTGGCGCTCTTTCTTGATCACCGCGGCGAGCCAGGCAGGCACGAGCAAGGTCTCGATGGCCGTGAGCACGACCGAGAGCGTCGGGCTCACGGCGAGCGCGAGGTCCACGCCGAGCAAGACCGCGCTGCCCGTGAGCAGGGTGGCCGGCGCCGCCCATCGGACGGGGGGCCGCGGTGCCACGATCGCGGCCCCCGCGCCGGGGGAAGGAACCGGTGCTGCCATGGCGGCCATTCACACAGGCGACCCCGCGGCTGTCAAGCGAGCCCGCAGCCCGCCGCGTCTCCCTTTTCCTTTTCACGTCGACGCTCGCTGGCGGCGATCCCGCGCCTCGTGCCAAGCTGCGGCGGCCCGCGGCTCCTGCTGCAGGGCGGAAATTGCCACCATGAAAGCCAAGAGTGTGCTCGTCGTTGGCCTCGGCCGGTTCGGGACGTCGATCGTCGAGACCCTGTGGAAGAGCCACGCCGAGGTCATCGCCGTGGACAACGACCCCGCGGCGGTCGACGCCATCAAGGACAAGACGTCCGCGGCCTTCGTGGGTGACGCCACGATGCCCAACGTGCTCGAGGGCATCGGCGCGCAATACGTGGACACGGCCGTGGTGACGTTCGGCGAGCATTTCGAGCCCTCGGTGCTCTGCGCCGCGTCGCTCGTGCGGCTCGGGGTGCCCGAGGTCATCGCGCGCGCCGCCACGGAGCGAAAGGCCGACATCTTGCGGGCCGTGGGCGTCAAGCGGGTCATCCAGGTCGAGACCGAGATGGGCCGCCGGGTCGGCGCGGACATCACGATGCCGCTCGCGCAGGACCTGCTCGATCTCGCGAGCCATTACCGCGTGGTGCCCTGGGACGCCCGCGGCTCGCTCGTCGGCAAGACGCTCGCCGACGCCCAGATCCGGAGGCGGTACCAGATCAACGTCCTCGGGGTGCGCCGGCACGGCACGGGCGTGCCCGGCGAGCGCACCCGGCTGGAGACGCCGATGCCCGAGTACGTGATCCAGGAGGGGGATACGCTCTTGCTGGTCGGGTACGGCGACGACGTGAGCAGGTTCGTCGCCGAGGTGGGGGACTGACGCGGCGTCAGGCGGCGGCGCGGCGAGGCCCCCAGAGCTGCCAGAGCTCCGAAGGGAGCTGGCCGCGGATGTGCTCGAGCTCCCCCTGCGGGAGGACCTCGTGCACGCCTTGCAGCACCGCGCGGGCCACGCGCTCGGCATCGGCCACATCGATCTGCAGGTGATCGGCGAGCAGGCGCAGGAACTCGTCCCGGTCGAAGACGTCACTCGCGAGCCCGCGGTGCGCCGCGCACGGCTGCACGAGGGCCTGCAGGGCCTCGGGCAGGTTGTTCGCGAGGTCCTGCGCCTGCCCCTTGCTCAGGCGGCGCGAGAGCACACACAGCACCGCCGCGGCGGCCTCCGGCGTGCGCACCTTCTGCGGCAACCCGCCGACCTGCTCGATGTGCTCGACGATGCGCCGCGAGACGTGGTCGAGCCGCGCGCCCCCCTGAGCTCCCTGGTCTGCCATGTGGAACCTTCCTTCTCGCCGCTGCGAAATGCTCTTCTCGTCGTCGCCATCGTTGCGATGGGCGTGCCCGTCGCATATCGTCGCGATCCGGGGCGACGGCGGGGAAGGCGGCTGACCTCATCGGATGGGAGAAGCATGACCGCTGCGCTCGATGGGCTCGTGCTCGTCGTCGACGACAACCACGTCGACCTCGATGTCCTCACGATGGTCCTGCAGAACGAAGGGACCGAGATCGCGGTCGCGACCGACGGCCGATCCGCCTGGCAGATGCTCGGCGAGGAGCGTCCGGATCTCGTGTTCCTCGACGTGAACCTGCCGGACGTGAATGGCTTCGAGCTCTGCCAGCGAATGCAGCAGTGTCCCGAGACCCAGGATGTGCCGGTCATCTTCATGACGGCGCTCTCCGACCGGGAGAGCAAGCTCAAGGGTCTGCGGATGGGCGCCGTCGATTACATCGGCAAGCCCTTCGACGTGGAGGAGCTGCTCGCGCGCTTCCGGCTGCATTTTTCGCTCTGCAAGACGACGAAGGCCCTGCGCGAGAAAAACGCGGAGCTCGACGATACACGCACCCGGCTCGAGGCCGAGCTCGCCGAGCGGCGCATGGCCGAGGAGGAGCGCTGCAAGCTCCACCAGCAAATCGTGGAGGCGCAGCGCGCGAGGTTGCTCGAGCTCTCGACGCCGCTCGTGCCCATCTCGGAGGGCGTGCTCGTGATGCCGATCGTCGGCGCGATGGACGAGGACCGGGCGACCCAGATGCTCGACGCCGCCCTGCAGGGGGCCGCGGAGGCGCGGGCCCGGTTCGTCATCGTCGACCTCACGGGCCTACGAGGCCGAGGCACGCGCGTCGCGCCGATGTTGCCGCGCCTCCGCGACGGGCTCGCGCTGCTCGGCACGCAGGTCGTGCTCACGGGCATGTCGGGCAACGCGGCGCGGACGATCATCCACGAAGGGATCGACCTCGGCGGGATCCCCACGCGCGCCACGCTGAAGGAAGGTATTCGGCTCGCGACACGCGAGTGCGGCGCCGCGCTTCGCTGATCAACCCGCCGGCGGGTCGATGCCGAGCAGCTCGCGGAGCTTCGGCACCTGGAAGGACGACGCGAGCGCCCGCACCTCGGCGAACCACGGCCCGTGCGCGGGCTCGGCCGCTTCGAGGCGGCGCGCCTCCTCGACGACCGCGCGGATCCGACCACGCCGCGCCAGATCCAGCAGCGTGGTGATCGTCCCGGCCGGCGGACGCTCCTTCGTGGACGCCGCCTCCGCCCGCGGCTCGCTCGGGCCCGCGTCCGCGCCTTCCGCGTGGATCCACGTGATCCCGAGCTGCTTCTCCAGCGCCTCGAGCAACACGTCGATCCGGATCGGCTTCGGCAAGAACACGTCGCAGCCCGCCTCGTGGGCCCTTCGCCGCTGCTCCTCGCTCACGCTCGCCGAGCAGGCGACGATCGGCAGATCCCGGAAGGCCGGCGTCGCCCGCAGCCGCCGCGTCGCTTCGAGCCCGTCGACGCCGGGCATCATGAGGTCCATCACGACGAGGGAAGGCCGCGCTTTGCCCGCCGCCTCGATCGCGGCCGCGCCGTCGCCGGCCGTCGCGACCTCGAAGCCGAGCTTGCCGAGCAGGTCGTGTTGCCAGGCGAGGCTGTCGTCGTTGTCGTCCACGAGCAGGATGCGCCGGCGCTCGCCGCGATAACCCGTGATGGCGCTCGGGTTCGGTCGTGCCTGCGGCGCCGCCGGGCTCGCGAGCTCCTCGACCTCCAGCGTGAGGAGGAACGTGCTGCCCCGGCCGACCTCGCTCTCCACCTCGATCCGCCCGCCCATCCGCTCGACGAGCGTCTTCGTGATGGCGAGCCCGAGCCCCGATCCCTCCCGCCGCGTGGCCTTGTCGCCGACCTGCTCGAAGGGCTCGAAGATCAACACGAGGTCCTCCTTCGAGATCCCTGGCCCCGTGTCCTCGACCCGGAACCGCACCGTCCGCCGCCCCGGCGCGCCCGCCTCGGCCTCGACCCGCAGCACCACGCCGCCGCGCTCCGTGAACTTGATCGCGTTGCCGAGCACGTTCAG
The DNA here is from genome assembly GCF_009649845.1 of Polyangium spumosum. NCBI lineage: Bacteria > Pseudomonadati > Myxococcota > Polyangiales > Polyangiaceae > Polyangium > Polyangium spumosum. Next base: position 103,131 of record NZ_WJIE01000018.1, on the reverse strand, counting down.
CAAGACCTGCGTGAGCCGCTTCGGATCCACGTGGACCCACGCGAGCGGCGCGCCGGCCTGCACGCACGAGAACGAGATCCCTTTTTGCTGGGCGCGGACCTGGCAGAGGCTCGTCACGGTCGGGAGGAAGTCCGGGAAGTGGACGGGCGAGGGCGCGAAGTCGACCTTGCCCGCCTCGATCTTCGCGAGGTCCAGGACCTCGTTGATGAGCCCGAGCAGGTGCTCGCCCGATTTGCGGATGACGCCGACGCCGGCGCGGTCCTTGGGCGAGAGCCCCTCCGACCGCTCCAGGATCTGCGCGTAGCCGAGGATGCCGTTCAGCGGCGTGCGTAGCTCGTGGCTCATGTTCGAGAGGAAGGCGCTCTTCGCCTGGTTCGCCCGATCGGCGGCCTCCTTGGCGACCCGGAGCTCCGCCGTCCGCTCGGCGACCTTCGTCTCCAGGTCCCGGTAGAGAAGCGCGTTCTCCACGGCGATCGCCGCCTGCGACGCGAGGATCGACAGGAGCTCGACGCGGGACGCCGGGAACGCCGACCGCGTCCGGTGCTCCAGGTAGAGCACGCCCACGAGGTGGGCGCGGTGGCGCAGCGGCAAGCAGAGGATCGACTGGATCCCCTCACGCGCCACGTGCTCGTCCCCCGCGAAACGCGTGTCGGCGGCCGCGTCGCTCGACACGAGTGGCTCCCGCGTCCGCGCCACGTAATGCGCCGCCGTCACCGCCAGGCCGCGGCTCCGCTCCAGCGGCTCGGACAGGCCCGCCTCGATACGTGGCCCCTCCACGGAGAGCCGCGCCACGACGGACAGCGCCTCGCCGTCGCCGAGCAAGAGCGCCCCACGCTCGGCGCCCGCGTTCGAGAGGACGAGCTCCATCAAGCGGGCGACCACGCGATCCGGATCGAGCTCGCTCGACAGCGCCTGCGCCGCCTGCACCACCGTCGAGAGCTCCAGGGCCAGGGTGCCGGCCGTGGTGGTCGTCGTGTGGTTCGTCATGAGCGCCGCGGACGTGGCCGGCGAGCGGCCTGCCCGCTGGACCTCGGGGTACGTCGCGTCGAGGTGGGCGACGAGCGCCTGCGCGCCCCACCGATCACAAGCGTCCCGCGCGATCACGAAGTAGGTCGAGGCGATCCGCCCGCGGCCCGCGTCCGCGTGCATGTCGGCGGCGAGCAGCGCCGCGAGGGCCGCGATGTGCAGGAACCCCTGCCGCGCGGCGCGCGAGATGGCCTCGTCGTACCGGGCCATCGCCTCCTCGATCCGCCCGTGCACCCGGGCGTGCTCGGCCTCGATCAGGCGCAGGCCGTGGAGGAAGTTCTCCGCGTTCCCCTCCGCGAGGTACCGCCACGTCTCGAGCCCACGCTCGACGTGGCCGAGGAGCCCGCGCCGCGCCTCGGCGTCCGTCGTCCTCTCGAGCATCCGCGCCGCCGCGAGCGCGAGCCAGAGCGGGATGTACGTGACGGGCGTGAGGCCATAGAGCAGCGCCTTGCCCGCGTCGGCTTCGAGGATCCGCGCGAGCGCGCGGTCGTACTTGCCCACCACGAGGAAGACGTAGGCCTCGAGGATACGCGCGTGCACGGCGACGATGTGTTCGCCCTCCGCCGCGAGCGCGCCCGAGCTCGTCGCGAGTGGCTCGTCCGCGAGCAAGCGCTCGGGCGTCGGGGCCATGAGCGCGGCGCAATACGCGGCGGCGAGCTCGAAGTGGTTGCGGCCGTGGGTGTCGCCGGCCCGCAGCATGATCGGCAGGTTCGTCGCCCGGAACGCCTCGACCGCGGCGAGCGGCTGGCCACGCCAGAGCCGGTACGAGAAGAGCTCGTTGCCGAGCCCCCAGCTCGTCCCCTGGACCGAGCCGAGCCGGAGCCCCGTGGCCGTCGCCTGCTCGTGGATCGGCTGCGACTCGTCCACCGGCCGGAAGTACGTCGTGTACACGGCCTGATACGACAAACACTCGGCGAGCGACGGCGAACGGGCGCGCCGGGCGGCGTCTTGCCCCGGCGCGACCCAGCGCGCGGCCTCGCGGTACTGCCCGGTGAGGGCCGACCAGAGGTGCCCGAACGAGCTGATGACGAGCGGCGCGACGGGCGTGATCGCGCCGCGCTCGAGCGTCTGCGCGACGACCCGCACGAGCTGGAGCATGCCGAGCGCCTGCCGCCCGCCGAGCGCGCCGCAGAGGAGCATCTGCGCGCGCATCGCGTCGAGCAGGAGGTTCTCCACCGACGTGTCGATCGGCAGCCGATCGAAGACCCCGGGATCCGCGTCGAACCGCGCGGAGATCGCCGCCGACTCGGCCATCACCGCCGCGAGGCAGCTCTCTTCGTCCTCGGGGAACGTGATGCCCTGCTCGGCGAGCGCCGTGAGGCCGATCGCGACCCCGCGGGCATACTGGCTCGTGGCCAGGCACGAGCGGACGCGCACCTCGTGGGCCGCGAGCCGCGCCGCCGCGGGCAGGGGCAACACGAGCAGCGCCGTCGCCCACGCCTCCACGTCGTCGAAGTCCCGCAGCAGGTACGCCGCTTCGATCCGCTCGATCGTGATCTCCACGGCGAGCGCAGGCTCCGCCGCGGCCCCCGCTTCGCCGAGCAGCGATCGCGCCGTGTCGAGCAGGCTCGCGAAGAGCCGGTGCGAGCCGGCGGCCTTCGCCGCGCGGGCGGCCTCGAGGTTCAGCCGCGCGAGCTCCTTGCGTTCGTCGTCCGTCGCGAGCCGCGCGCCCAGGTTCGCGTGGCGGACGAGCTCGAGCAGGCTCTGCGCCGATCCCCCCTCGGCGCGGTGACGCGTGAGCAAGCGCTCTCCGATCTCCCGGTGCGCCCTCTCGCGTTCGTCGGCGGAGAGGCCCTCGTAGCTCGCCTGTTGCACGCGATCGTGCAGGAAGCGGTACGTGGCTCGCCCGCGCCGCGTGTCCTCGCCGGGCAGCGCCAGCTCCAGGCGGTAGTCCGCGCCCACCGGCACCACGAGCTCCTCGCGCAGCGCGGGCCAGAGCGCGCCGGTCACCACCTCGGGGGAGAGCCCGCTCAGCCGCTCGAGGTCCTGGAGCTGGAACACGTGCCCGGCGCACGCGGCGAAGCCGAGCAGCTTCCGCGTCTCCGCCGGCATCGTCGCGATCTCGCGCGTGAGCAGGTGAATCACGTTGTCCGTCACGTCGGCGTGCTCGATCGCCGCCTGATCCCAGGACCACGCGCCGCCCTCCCGATCCCGCCGCACGTGGCCTCGGCGATGCAGCGAGAGCAGGAGCTGCTCCAGGAAAAACGGGTTGCCGCGTGTCTTCTGCCAGAGCAAACGCGACAGAGACGCGACATCCGAGGCGGGGCACTCCAGCACGTGCGCCGTCCACCGCCGCGTCTCGTCCTCGTCGAGGTGACGCACCGAGAGCCGCGACACCTTCGCGTGGCCCTTCTCCACCGCCGCGACGAGCTTCCAGAGCGGGTGCTCGGGCGGGGCCTCGTTGTCGCGGAAGGCCGCGACGACGAGCAGCGATCGGCTCTCCACGTCCGTCAGCAAGGCCTCGAGGATCACCAGCGTCGCGCCGTCCGCCCATTGCACATCGTCGAGGAACATCACGAGCGGCTCGCTGAACGACGTCACCGTTCGCACGAACGCGAGCCACGTGAGCTTCTGGCGATGCAGGACCTGATCCCCGAGGGCCGGCGGGACGGGCGCTACGTCGCCGAGCACGAGCTCGAGCTCCGGGACGACGTCCGCGAGCAGCCGGACGTTGTCGCCGACGCGGCTCTGGAGGTGATCGCAGATCGATCGGAGCGCCGCGTCGGAGCTCGACAACCATTGCCGCGCGAGCCCGCCGAACGCCTGCGCCATGGCCGCGAGGGGCGTCGAGCGCGCGAGCTGATCGTGCTTGCCCGACACGAACGTGCCGCGCCCCGCGCCCGCGATCTTCGGGTGCACCGCGCGCACGAGCGCGGTCTTGCCGATGCCGGAGGGGCCACCGACGAGCACGAGCGACACGCCGCCGGAGGCCGCGTGCTCGAAGGCCTGCTCGATGTGCGCGAGCTCGGCCTCGCGACCGATGAGCACCTGCGGCGGACGCACCTCGGACGAGAAATCCCGCGTCCCGAGCTCGAACGGCGCGACCGCGCCCCGCGCCGCGAGCTCACGCCGCGCGACGGCGAGGTCCTCGGCGACGCCTCGGGCCGAGCGATACCGGCGATCCGGCTCCTTCTCCAGCAAACGCGCGACGATCGCCGCCACGGCGGCGGGCACGCCGGGGGCCACGCTGTCGAGGGCCGGCGGGCTCTTGGCGAGGTGCGCGTGCACCAGCGCGAGCGCGTCCTTGCCGTCGAACGGGCGCCCGCCGGCGAGCATTTCGAAGAGCGTCACGCCCAGCGAATAAAGATCGGTACGCGCGTCGAGGGCGCGGGCGGTGCGCCCGGTCTGCTCGGGCGAGATGTACGCGAGGGTCCCTTCGAGCTGCTCGGGCACGGTCGCGGCGGTGGCCTCGCGTGGCAGCGGCGAGGCGATGCCGAAATCGAGCAGCACGGCCGCCTCGAGCGCCTCGTCGACGAGCACGTTCTGCGGCTTGACGTCCTTGTGGATGACGCCCGCCGCGTGTACGCCTTCGAGCACACGCGCGAGGCCCGAGGCGAGCGCGAGCGCCGAGGCGAGCGGGAGCCGCCCGCGCTCGGCGAGGACACGATCGAGCGATCGAAACCCCGGATCCGCGAGCACGAGGGCCGGGACCCCGTCCTCCTCGACGAGCCCGCGTGATCGCACGACGCCGGGGACATCGACGAGCCTCGCGAGCACCTCGTGCTCGTGCGCGAGCCGGCCGCGGACGCGCGCGCGTGGCGCGCCTGGACGAGGCAACTTGACCACGACACGCGCGCCGGAGGGAGCGTGGATTGCGCGACAGACGCGCGTCTCGGCTCCCTCGTACAAAAGCTCCCCGAGCGTGTAATCCCCCAGCTTCATATCGACCCCCGGCATTCCTACCACGTCCCGCGCTGGAGGGCGTGGCCGGGCGCGGGGGCGGCGAAGGGACGGTCACGCGAGGGGGATCGAACCTCTGGAGACGCGGAGACGGCCGCTACGTGCCACACGGGAGCTCGAGCACGAACGTGGAGCCCATGCCTTCCCCGCTCTCGACCCGGATCGAGCCGCCGTGCGCCTCGACGATCCTGCGGCAGATGTACAGGCCCAGGCCGAGCCCACCATAATGGCGCACCGACACGGCGCGACCGAAGCGCTCGAAGATACGCGCTTGCTGGTCCGGCGCGATCCCGATCCCCTGGTCCGTGACCTCGAGCCTCGCGCTGCCGATCTCCTTGCGGGCGTCGATCGTGATGGGCTTGCCGGCCCCGAACTTGATGGCATTCGAGAGCAGGTTCGTGACGACCTGCTCGAGGCGGGACCGATCCCAGACGCCGATGACGGCGCTGTCTCCGACCAGCCGGACCGGACAGCGGGACCGATTCAAATCGAGCTCGAGTTGCGCGACCACGTCCCGGACGAGCGCGCAGAGATCGACCTCCGTGGTCTCCAGCGTGACGTGCCCGGAGTCGAACCGCGACACGTCCAGGAGCTCGTCGATGAGCCTGTTCATTCGATCGCTCTGGCGACAGGCCCGCTGCGCCGCATCGTCGAGCGCCTTGCGATCGGCGGGCCTCTCCGACCGGATCAACCGAAGGAGGGATTGCAAGGAGAGCCCCAGCGACGTCATGGGGGTGCGCAGCTCGTGAGAGGCGACCGCGAGGAACTCGTCGCGGACACGGACGGCCTCCTGCGTGGCCCTGTAGAGCCGCGCGTTGTCCATGGCGATCGCGGCGCGGTTCGCGAGCTCCTCGGCCATCACGAGATCGGCCGGCCCGAAGGGGCGGGCCCGCTCGGCGGAGACGAGGCTCACGGCGCCGAGGATCTGCCCCCTCGCGACGAGCGGCACGTGTATCGCCGTGCGGGTCCCGAGCTCGCGGAGGATCCGGGCGTGCTCCGCGTCCACGCAGCTCGCGCGGAACGTCGCGTCCGTGATCTCGGGCTGGAGGAGCGGCGCGCCGGTCCGTAGCACCCGCGACGCGGGGTGCGGCGAGCCGGGAGAGGGCGGGTAGCGCCGCTGAAGCTCGTCGAGCAGCGGTTGCTTCGCCGGGTCCTTGTGGATGCCCGCGACGCGCCGGAGCCGACCCTTGTCGAGGATGTCGATCAAGCACCAGTCGGCGAGGCCACGGACGCAGAGCTCGGCGAGGCGGCGGAGGACCTGCCCGTGCTCGAGCGACTCGCCGAGGCTCTCGCTCGCCTCCGCGAGAAATGCCGCGCGGCGCTCGTCTTGCTCGGCGGCCTGCCGCGCGGCTTGTTCGCTCGAGAGCAGCCGGGCGTTCTCCAGGGAGATGGCGGCCTGCGAGGCGACGAGCTCGAGGGCGGTGAGCCGCTCCGCCGTGAACGCCCCCGGGGCGAGGTTGTTCTCGAGGTAGAGCAGCCCGAAGACGTCGCCCTTCCTGAGGATCGGCAAACACAGCACCGACTTCGGCCTGATCCGCTGGATGTACGCGTCCGTGGCGAACCTGCCCGCCTCGGCGCCGGCGTCGTCGAGGATCTGGCGCTCCCTCGTGCGACGCACGTACTGCACGATGGAAACGGGGACGAGCGCCGAGGATTCGACCGGCAGGTGCGGGAGCATTTTCGCGCGCGCCCCCTCGACGTCGAGCGTGGCCTCCGCTTCGAGCCACAAAGCGCCGCCGCGGGAGAGGAGCAGGTACGCCTTCTGGGCCCCGCCCTGCTCGAGGACGACCCGGAGCAACGTGTGGACGAGCTTCTCCTGCAGGATCTCGCCCGAGATGGTCTGCGACGCTTTCACCACCGCGAGCAGGTCGAGCTGCTCGACCCGCACGGCCAGGGTGGCCGTCGGCGCGACGGGCCTCCGCTCGAGCAGGTGCGGATGCAAGCGGTCGAGGCTGCGCACCTTGCCGTCGGCCCCCCAGCGGACGTAGCAGGCGCGGGCCTCGCGGAAGTAGGTGTCGGCGATGACCTCGAACCCGCGATCACGATAGAACCGGGCGGCGAGCTCCCAGGAGATCCCCTCGTTCTGCACGAAATCGTTCTCCCGCGCCGAGCGGATGGCCTGCTCGTAGAGGCGCATGGCGTCCTGATCGTGGCCCTCGAGGCGCGCGATCTCGGCCGAGAGCAGCGCGTACTTGTTGAAGAAGCTCTCGGCGCAGCCGTCCGCCCACACGCGGAACGCTCGCGCGTCGGCGCGGAGCGTCTCCATGGCCGCCGCCTGCTCCTCGGGTGGCGCCTTGTGATAACGGGCAGCGAGCGAGAGCGCACCATAATAATGGCACTCCGAGACCTCGTCGAACGAAGGGCACGACCAGAGGAGGGAGCGGGCCTTCGCCGCCGCGGAGGTCGCCTCCTCGTAATCGCCGGACATGAAGCGCGCCTGCGACTTCCAGACGTAGTACCAGCAGACGGCGATCGCCATGCTCTCCTCGCGCTCGGCCAGGAAGGCCTCGTGCCCCGCCTCGTCGAACCCCGCGCCGTCGAACGAGCCGAAATGGGCCGTGAGGCCGCGCAGGCCCTGGATGAGGCGCTGCTGCACGACGATGACGCTCTCGAACATGCCGAACCTCGCCTTGCGCGCGAACGAGAGCGCCCGCTCGGATTCGCGGTACACATCGTCCAATCGCTCGCCCTTCACGATGAGATACGTGATGAGGTTGTTGCCGGCGTAGCAGGCGAACGTCAGGTCACCGACCTCGAGCGCGGCGGCGAAGGCGCCGTCGACCAGGGCGCGGCGCGTGGAGGCGGGCCGCGCCCAGTACGAGAGGAGGAAAAACTCGAGCAGTACCTTCGCCTTGTAGCCGGTCAAGCCGCGCTTCTCGACCAGATCATACCCGAGCTTCCCGAAGCGAAACCCCAGGCGATACTGGCCGAACTCGGGCCCGAGGAGCATGCCGAAGAACACGTACGCGAAGCTCGAACCCGCGGCATTCCCATGCTGGAGGCTCAAGTTCACGCTGTGGCACGTCGTCAGGCAGACGAGGTTCTCGTCCGTATAAAGCGCCGGCGAATTGATGGCCACCAGGATGTCGAGGGCCGCCTTCGCGTCCGGATCGGTCATGGTCGGCAGGTCGAGCAAGTCCTCGATCCGCCGCTCGCCGAGCATTTGCCAGATCCTCCCGTACTCCCGGTCGACCTGGTCCCGGCCGGGGTGCGGCGACAGGACGACCCCGAACGGGGAGAGGCCCGCGATCGCCGCCTCCACGGCCCGCTCGTACTGGTCCTGGATCGCGTGGAGGTACACCTTCACGGTCGTCGCCCGCGCGCGGTCCACGTTCGTCCTCGCGTGACGGAGGGCCACCGCGAGCAGCTCCTCCGCCGCGGCGAACCCGCCGCTCGCGAACTCGCTCTCGGCGCGCTCCAGGTGAAGGCCGAACGTGAGGTCGTACCGTTTCTCCCAGCTATCGGGGCCGAGCAGCGCCATTCCCGCCGAGAAATACTTGATGGCCGCGAGGTAGGCCGTGGACGCCTTCGCCTTCCTCCCGGCGATCAGGTCGAGCCCCGCGACGTGGTCCTTCTCGTCGCGGGACGAGAGCAAGGACGCGCCGAGGTTGAGCTGGTTGGTGATGTCGAAGATGCGCTCCTCGAGCTCCTCTCTGGACGCGTGCGCGACGAGCAGCCTGCCGATCCGGAGGTGCAAGAGGGCCCGCTCGTCCTCCGGGATGAGCGAGTACGCCGCCTCCTGCACCCGATCGTGGAGGAACTTGTAGGTGTCCTCGAGGCGCAGGACGAGCCCCTCGCGGACCGCCTCCCAGAGCGCGGCGTGTGTCTCGCCCTCCGCGTGGCCGTCGATCATCGAGAGGACGCGGGTCTCCGCGACGTTGCCGATGCAGGCGGCGAGCTTCATCGCGTTCTGCGTGGTCGCCGCGAGGCGCCGCAATTTCCCGACCATCAGGTCGACGACATTGTCGGAGAAATTCTTGGCTCGAATCTTGTCGACGTCGAAGCGAAAGGACGCCGTCCCAGGATCGAACGTGATCAGCTCCTCCTGGTGCAGCGTCGTCAAGAACTGTATCGCGAAGAAGGGATTGCCGGCGGTCTTCTCGTGCACGAGCTCCGCGAGCGGCGCGACCTCCTCGGGGCGAAGGTGGATCGTATCGGCGACGAGCTCGGCCACGTGCGCGGGGGAGAGCGGCGCGAGGACGACGTTACGGACGGCGACGCCGCTGCTGCGCACCTCGTCGAGCATGAGGATGAGCGGATGCGAAGGATCGACCTCGTTGTCGCGGTACGCTCCAATCAGGAGGAGATACCTCGTATCGGGGTGCGTGACGAGGTGCTCGAGGAGCTCGAGGCTCGCGGAGTCGACCCATTGCAGGTCGTCGAGAAAAACGACCACGGGGTGCTCCTCGCGCGCGAAGACGGAGGCGAGCTGCCGGAACACCATGTGGAAGCGGTTCTGCGCCTCGGCGAGGGGCAGCTCCGGGACGGGCGGCTGCCGGCCGATGACGAGCTCGATCTGAGGGATCACGTCGACGATGAGCTGACCGTTCACCCCGAGCGCGGCCCGCAGCCGCTGCCGGAAGGCCTCGATCCGCTCGTCGGACTGGGCGAGCAGCTCGCTCACGAGGTCCCGGAAGGCCTGGGCGACCGTGGCATAAGGAATGTCGCGCTTGTATTGGTCGAATTTCCCGGAGACGAGGAGGCCACGCTCCCGGAAGACCGGCTTGTAGAGCTCGTGCACCAGGGAAGACTTGCCGACGCCGGAGTAGCCGGAGACCAGCACGAGCTCGAGGGTCCCCGAGGCGGCGACCCTCTCGAATGCCCCGAGGAGCACGGCGAGCTCCTCGTCACGACCATAAAATTTTTCAGGGATCTGGAAGCGATCCGGCACATCTCGATCGCCCAGGGGGAAGGGCTCGATCTGGCCCTTCGCTCGCCATGACGCGAGGCAACGCGCGAGGTCGTGACCGAGCCCGGCGGCGCTCTGGTAGCGCTCCTCCGCTCCCTTCGCGAGCAGCTTCATGACGATACGAGCGAGCGCCTCCGGCACGGGCGCCACGAGCTCCGCGGGCCACGCGGGGGCCCGCGCGATGTGGCAATGCACCCACTCCAGGGGGTCGGTCGCCTGAAAGGGCAGCCTCCCCGTCAACATCTCGTAAAATGTGACGCCGAGGGAATACAGATCGGAGCGGCTGTCGATCGCGCGGTTCATCCGCCCCGTCTGCTCGGGCGAGAGGTAAGGCAAGGAGCCCTCGATGAGGCGAAGGGGCTGCGCGGCTTGTGGTTCGCGCGGGAGCCTGGACGCGATGCCGAAGTCGGCGATCTGGACCGCGCCGGACGTGGGATGAACGAGGATGTTCGCCGGCTTGAGGTCCTTGTGGATGACGTTCCGAGCGTGGATCTCCGCGACCGCCTGCGCGATGGCCACTGCGAGGGGCAAGAACCTCTCCAAGCTCATCGGCGCTCCGAGCAGGTCGCGCAGCGGCACGCTGCCAGCGTCCTCGGTGACCAGCGCAGGCGACCCTTCGAGGGACTCGAACGCGAGCGGCTTCACGACCGCAGGGATGTCGAGCGTCCTGCCGATCTCGTACTCGTTCTTCAGGCGCTCCAGATCCCTCGGCCGGCACCGCCGCGGGTCGAGCATCTTGATGACCACGCGGCTTTGATCGGCATCCCTGCGTCCGCGATAGACGCCGACTCCGTCGTGCTCGGAGAGCGTCTCTGTCAGTGTGTACATGAAAAGCACCGGTTCCCGGGGCTCGGGTCCCACCCTTGCTGCCTCTCTCTGTACCATCGGACGCACGCGGCGGGGAAACCAACGTCATGCCTCCCGCGGCCGGGTCCATAAGCCACCACCTCCGCGTCCGCCACCACCGGACGCCCGTGGTCGGCCCCGACGGCTCGAGGTCGGGCGCGGGCGCCCGGCACAGGGGCCGCTCAGAGGCAATGAATCTCCAGCCTGAACTCCGAGCAAGCCGTCGAGATGTCCGCATACCCCTCGGACGCGCTCGGCCCAAAGCAATGCTCGTACGTCTCGTTCCACGTCGCGCCCGGCTGGAGCTCGGTATACCCGCCCCCGTACATCATCCACACGTCGATCGGGTAAAACTGGCTGTGGTTGTGGTAGCTGAGCTTGAGCTTCTGCCCCGCGGCGACGCTGAATTCCATGGGATCGACGGTCATCTTGCAGGTGTTGTCGACCATGACGTGCACGTGCGCGGTGACGAGCTCGGGCTGGCAGCCCTTCCCGGGCACGTTCACGTGGCCGGGGGAGCACGTCCCGGCGGGGACACACGCGCCGTCGCCGCCATTCACGAGCACGTCGCAGCCCTCCATCACCGCGCCGTCGTCGCAGGTCTCGTTCGATTGCAACATGCCGTCGCCACACGCGCCGGTCACGGAGAGGCAATCAGCCGCGCAATAATCGCCGGCTGCCGTATTGGCGTCGTCGCAGGCCTCGGGCCCCTCGACCATACCGTCTCCGCAGACGCTCGCCGGCTCGCCGCCGCCCGCGCCGCCCATTCCGCCGACGCCTCCCGCGCCGCCGAGTCCGCCCATTCCGCCGGTGCCTCCGGCGCCGCCCATTCCACCCATTCCGCCGATGCCTCCGGCGCCGCCGCCCCCGCCCGTGCTGGCGCCCGCGCCGCCCGCGCCGCCCGCGCCGCCGGTCCCCGAGTCCTTCGGCGGATCGGCGCATCCGGCCGCGCAGGTGAGCAACGTGGCGAGGATCAAGGAGCAACCAAAGCGGGACGGGACGTGCTTTTGCATGGCTCCCGCATAACAAAGTTCGTCGGACGCGGGAAGAGCACGCGCGCCCCGTCTGTCGCCCGCCGTTCACGTGGCCCCATCACCCGGCGTTTACACACGGGCACCGGCGCGGCCACGACCACCCGCGCGCAGAGAAATGTCGCCTCCGTGGCAGGGGCCTTGCATGAGCGGCGGCGCTTCCCTGGTACGAAAAAGGAGACCTCCCATGCGACATACGAGCCTTCTCGGGCTCCTCGGCATTGCCTTCTCTTTGACGACCGCTCTGCCGGCGAGCGCGGGTATCCCCGAGTGCGGCAACATCCGGTTCGAGGGGCTCTCGAACTGCGAGGTGCGCGTCACGGCCGCTTGCACCGCGGGCTGCAGCGAGCTCGGGATCTACAAGACGGCGTGCGCCACGAAGCTCCAGACGGTCTGCGGCAACCAGTGTACCCTCTCGGCGATGCCGACCTGCACGGACCACTGCACCACGCAGTGCAAGACCGACTGCGACAACGGCATCAACGTGATCTGCGCCCATAACTGCTTCACCGAGTGCACGACGAACCGGGACACCGCGTGCGCCGCCCGATCCGACCCCGCGCAGTGCGCCGCGACCTGGGACGCGAACTGCGACGCCGAGTGCGACGCCCAGTGTACGACCGTCAACGGCGACTGCTACACGCATTGCATCGAGTGTTGCGACGGATCGTGCACGGCCGACGCCAACATGGATTGCCAGTACACGTGTCAGGACGTCGAGTTCGAGGAGTGCGAGCAAGAGTTCCGCGCGAGCTGCAACGCGTCCTGCAGCGGCGACGGCGCGCTCTTCTGCAACGACAAGTACATCATCTCCGGCTCGCAGCTCCCGACCTGCATGCAGGCCCTCGCAGCGCAGGGCATCTCGGTGAAGGCCGAGGGCAGCGTCACCATCGGCCCCGACGGCATCAATGGCAACCTCGCCGCCGGCGTCTGCAGCTACAGCCCCGGCACCAAGGCGGCCTCGATCGCCGCGCCGCTCGCCGCACTCGCCGCGGCGGCAGGCTGGCTCGCGCGGCGTCGCAAGCGCGGATCGCGTTGATCCCATGATCGTGCGGCCGACCTTCCCGTCGCGAATGCTGCTCGCCCTCTTCCTCGTGGCCTGCGGGAGCGAGGAGGAGGAGGACGCGCGCGTGATCGTCGGCCTCACGACCGATATGGCCGTCGGCTTTGACATTCACGAAATCGAGCGGACCACGAAGGTGGACGGCGTCGTCACGCACGCCGAGCGCCTCTCGTATGGAGCGGGGGAGCTCTCGCTGCCGGCGGAGCTCCCGATCGTCGCGCGTGACGACGCCGCCATCGAGGTATCCCTCGTGGCCTTCCGCAAAGGCGAGGCCTCCCCCGTCGTGACGCGCCTGGCCGGGACGCGCGCGCAGGGCGGGCGAACCTTGTTCTTGCCCGTCTCCCTCGACGAGGCGTGCGCGGGGGTCTCCTGTGCAGGCCATACGACCTGCGTGGAGGGGGCGTGTCTCGACCCCTTCCTGGCCCAAGGCACCCTCGAAGACCACGATCCCGCGTGGATCACGACCGCCGAGGACGCGTGCAAGACGAGGTCGTCAGGGGAGCCGACGGTCGAGATCGGGCAGGGGCACGACGCGTTCGCGCCGCTCGCGGAGGGCGAAGTGGTGCCCATCGAGCCGGGCCCACAAGGAGGCCACCACGTCTGGCTCGCGCTCCGCGTGACGGGCCTGCGGCAGATGGGCTCGCGCCTCCGCGTCGGAGGTCTTTTCCCCGATCTCGGCTACGAGGTGCCTCCGTTCACCTCGCAGGTCACGCTGCGCAAAGCCGGAGACCATTGCGAGCTCTACGGCGTCCGTTTTCAGGTGGACCGAGGCGTCCCGGTCGAGGCCATCCGCGGCCTGCCGCTCGACGTCGAGCTCGTCCTCTCGGACCCGAACGACGACGCCGCGACGGCCACGACACGGGTGGTGATCGCCCCCTGACGTTTCATCCGAGCGCGAACCAGGTAAACGCGGCGACGGGACGATACCCCATCGCCTCGTACACCGGGCGGCCCATCTCCGACGCGTGCAGCACCGTGCGACGCAGGCCCGTCGCGGCCGCCGCCTCCTCCAGCGAGTGGCGCATGACCGCCTCGGCATACCCTCTCCGGCGATGATCGGGGTGCGTCGCCACCCACGACACGTACAAACAACCATCGATGGGCGCGGTCAAGGTGCAGCTCACGGCCTCGCCGCCCACGTAACCGACGTGCCCGTAGAAAGACGCATCCCAGAAGACCTCGCGCGCGGAGGCCTCGCGGCCGAGCTCGATCGGCAGTTCGTACGAGCGCATGTTCAAGTCGGAGAGCGCATGACGCGTCTCTTCGTCGTTCACGCGCCGGATCACGAGATCCGTGGGCAGGGGCCTCTGCGGCGGAAGGAGCGCGTCGGTCACCATTCCCGTCATGGAGAGCAGCCTGTTCAGGCCCATCCCCGAGAACACCTCGGACACGACCGCGGGATCGCCGAGCCACGCGTCACAGGCCGAAAACAGCCACGGCCTCCCGCTCGCCTTTCCCCGCGCGACGGCCACGCGGCACCGCTCCGCGAGATCGTCACGATCACGCACGGGGGAGGAGAGATGGACCACGTTGACGAATGGCAGCGGCGTGCCCGAGAAGCCCACGGTGATCCCAGGCAATGCCTCGACGGTCCCACCCGGGAACCGGCTGGCGAAGGTGGTCCACATGCGGATGATCTGGTCGGCCGACTCGACGATTTCGTCGCGTTGCTGGTGGTGCATGCGCTCGTTCTACATCAAGCTTTCCGCGGGCACCCCGTGAAATAAAGCGCCGATCCGTTGACGCCCGCCTCCCAATCGTACGCCTCGCTGCCTGGCGCCGAGCGCGCGATCGAGAGGAGCTCGTCGGGCGTGTACGCGCGCAGCGCCGAGACCGTGCCGTCCCACGCGACGAGCGCCGGGATCAGCGGGACGAGGTACGAAAGAGCAAAACGCGACGCGCGGAGCGGGCGCACGAAGGGGACCAGCACGAGCGAGCCCACGAAGAGCGTCGCCATGTTGAAGCCCAGCGCGAGCGGCGCGAACACGACCGGCATCCGCCGCAGCATGGGATTCGCCGCGATGTCGAAAAACGCGAGCGGCCTGCCGTCGCGGACGATCGAGGCCACGAGCGCCGCGACGGCCTCGGGCGGGAAGTGGTGCAGCGCGCTCCACATCGTGCGGACGCCGTCGAGCTCGGGCGGGATGGCGAGCGCGTCGACAGGGTCCTCGCGGTAGACGAGCCGCAAGTCGGAGAGCGCGGCCACGCGGGCGCGGCCGGCTTCGTTCGGGTACCGGTCGGTCAGGACGAAACGCACGTCCTCGCGCCCCTCGTCGCGGAGCGCGCGGAACGCCTGGAGCGCGCCGCCGCCGCCGCCCGAGCACACGTCGATCACCTGCGTCATGCCGGTCCGGTCGAGCAGGGACACGAGCTTCGGCGCGACGCCGCGGTAGAACCCTGCGAGATCGAAGCCGAAGTCGAGCAGATCGGTGCCCCCGTCGCGGATCGCGGCGGGCAGGAAGGGGAGGTCCTCGAGCTCGACGAGCTGTACACGTTGCACGACCGCGATGATGGGGGTGCGCCTTTCGCGCATCAAGTTCCACGTTCGGCCCGGCTGCCCGCGGGCCGGAAAAAAAATCGTCGAGCGCCGATGAGTTCACGCGCCCTCGGGAGTCCAAGCCCGCGAGACCCATGGAGGCAACGATGAACGAGCTCGACAGCTACCTGTTTTTTGATGGCAACTGCGCGGAGGCGATGCGCTTCTACGAGCGGACGCTCGGCGGCAAGCTCGAGGCGATGATGCGGTTCGACGAGGGGCCGGCCCCGTGCCCCGAGGGCGGCGCCGGGCGCATCATGCACGCGAGCCTCGCCCTCGGCGGCGGCCGCAGGTTGCTCGCGTCCGACACCGTGCCCAAGTACCCGCACGAGGGCTTCAAGGGCTTCTCCATTTCGCTCGGCTACGCCTCGACGGACGAGGCGCGCCGCGTCTTCGACGCCCTGGCCGACGGCGGAAAGGTCATGATGCCGCTCCAGAAGACGTTCTGGAGCGAGGCGTTCGGCATGGTGGCCGATCGATTCGGCGTCCCGTGGATGATCTCCGGAGGTGCCCAGACGAATTCGTGACGCGCGGGCGCGCTCGATGCGAGAAGCAAGCGCATCCCGCGCGCACCGGAGACGCCCGGAGAGAGGGAACTCCTTTCCCTTCACCGGATCACGGAACACCTGCACGTCGGGCGTCTCCATTCTTGCTCGTAGCCCGGCCGTTTGGTACGCTGCACCACATGGAGCCCACGCACGCGCCCGCTGGAATCATCATGGATCTCGCCTGGGGATGCTTTTATGCGAGCGCCCTCAGCGCCGTCACCGATCTCGGGATCGCCGACCGCCTCGCGTCGGGCCCGAAGACCGCGGCGGAGCTCGCGTCCGAGGCGGACGCCCATGCCCCTTCGCTCTACCGCGTCCTCCGCGCGCTCGCGTCGAAGGGGGTCTTCGCCGAGGACGGCGAGGCTCGATTCCACCTCACGCCCGCGGCCGAGTTGCTTTGCAAAGGTCCGTTCTCCCTGCGAGGCTCGGTGCAGCTCGCCACGTTCATGCCCACGATCGAGGCCGCGCTCCATATCCCGCATACCGTGAAGACGGGGGAATGCGCGTTCGAACATCGCCATGGTGTCGGCTTTTTCGAGTACATGAAGCTGCACCCGCAGCTCGGCGACGCCTTCGACAGAGGCATGGCGGGCGTCTCGGACGAGGACAATCGGGCCATCGTCGAGGCGTATGATTTCAGCGCCGCCACGCGCGTCGTGGACGTGGGCGGCGGCCTCGGAGGGCTGCTCGTCGAGGTGCTCCGGAAGAATGCCTCGGCGCGCGGAATCCTTTACGATCGGCCCGAGGTCGTAGGTCGGCCCGGGCGCGTCGCGGAGGCGGGGCTCGACGCGCGGGTCGACCGCGTGGCCGGCAGCTTCTTCGGCTCCGTGCCGGGCGGCGCGGACGTCTACCTGCTGAAGTACATCCTGCACGATTGGGCGGACGATACCTGCGTGACCATCCTGAAGAATTGCCGGCGCGTGATGGCCGACGGAGGGCGCGTGCTCGTCATCGACGGGCTCATCCCTCTCGGAAACGGAGAACACCCGGCCAAGGGGCTCGATCTCTGCATGCTCGCGGCTTGCCCCGGCCGCGAGCGCACCGAGCCCGAATTCGCCTCCCTCTTCCAGGCCGCCGGCCTCTCGCTCGCCCGCGTGATCCCCACCGGGGGCACCGTCACGATCCTCGAGGGTATCGCGGCCTGAAACCACGGCGCCTCGCGACGCCTCTGGTCGGCGCTCGCGCGATCCCCTATACACGGCTGCCATGCTCGCCCGCGCCAAGGCATGGCTCGCAGACCGACGCGCCCCGCTCGTCCTCGCGCTCCTCGCGGTCCTCCTGCTGCTGCCCACGCTGGGCACCGGGGCGATCATGGACGATCACGCCCATCGGATGTCCTTTCATCCGACGTTCGAGCGCCCGGGCGGGCCACGCGGCGACTGGGATCTCTTCCGCTTCCTCGAGGACGATCCCGCCGCGCTCGTGTACCTCCGGGATCGCGGGATGTGGCCGTGGTGGACCGTCGACGGCTCGAAGCTCGCGTTCCTCCGCCCGCTCGCGTCGCTCTGGCACGCCCTCGATTACCGCGCCTGGCCCGAGGTCCATTGGCTCATGCACGCCGAGAGCGTGCTCCTCTTCGCGGCGACGGCGTTTTTCGTGGGTCACCTCTACCGCCGGCTGCTCGGCGCCACGGCGGCGGCGGGGCTCGCCACGTTGATCTTCGCGGTCGACGACGCCCATTCGATGGTCATCACCTGGATCGCCAACAGGCACGCGATCCTCTCGACCTTCTTCGGGGTCCTGGCGCTCCTCGCGCACGATCGCGCCCGCCGCGACGGCTGGAAGCCCGGGGTCTACCTCGCGCCGCTCGCGCTGCTCGGGGCCATGTTCTCCGGGGAGAGCGGGATCGGCGCGCTCGCGTATCTCTTCGCGCACGCCCTCTTCCTCGACCACGCGCCATTCCGCTCTCGCGTGGCCGCGCTCGTCCCGCACGTCGGGGCCGTGGCGATGTGGTTCGCCGCGTACAAGCTCGGCGGGTATGGCGCGGCGGGCGGCGCGTTTTACATCGACCCGCTGGGGCAGATGGGGGAGTTCGCCCGCGCGATGGCCACGCGGCTGCCGATCCTGCTCGCCGGGCAGATGGCCGCGCCGCCGGCCGACGTGGGGATGGTCTGGCCACGCGGCGAGCTCGGGAGCCTCGTCGTGATCTGCCTCGTGGTCCTGCTCGTCGTGGGGGGCGGGATCTTCGCCGTCTTGCGCCGCGATCGTAATGCAGCGTTTTTCGCGGTCGGCATGACGCTCTCCCTCGTGCCGGCGTGCGCGGTGATCCCCGGCGATCGGCTCCTGCTTTTTTCGGGGATCGGAGGCGCGGGGCTCGTCGCGTCGATGCTCGCCGCCTCGCGGGCGCACCTCGGGCGCTTGGCGCGCGTGTACGTGGGCGGCGTGGCCGCGTTCCTCGTGCTCCTGCACGTCGTGCTCGCGCCCTTGCTCTTGCCGCTGCGCGCGTGGTCGACGGGCTCGATGTTGCACGGCTACACGGAGCGGGCCATCGCGAGTATGCCCAGGGGCGACGTGGTCTCCGGGAAGACGCTCGTGGTGGTGAGCGCGCCCGACAGCGTGATCGTGAATACGGTGCTCGCGTCGTGGATCAACGAGAATGCGCCGCTGCCCTCGCTGCTCCGCGTGCTGTCCACGGTGGTGCGAGGCACGCTGGAGGTGGAGCGCAAAGACGAGCGTACGCTCTCGGTGACGCTCTCGGCCGGCTACTTCGACGAGGTGACGGCGGCGGTGTTCCGCGACCCGGACAAGGCGAAGTTTTCCGTCGGGGATCGCGTCGCGGTCGACGGAATGGTGGCCGAGATCGTGTCGCTGACCGAGGATGGGACGTTGCCGGAGCAGATCGATTTTCGATTCGACCGATCGCTGGACGATCCGTCGATGGTGTGGGTCTCCTGGGAGAAGGATCGATTCGTGGAATTCGTCGTGCCCGAGGTGGGCGAGCGGCGGGCGCTGCCGGTGGTGCCGTATCAGGTGGCGATTGGCGGGTGACGTGATCAGGGCGTCCACCGCAGGAGCAGCGTGTCGTCCTCGTCGAGGACGACCTCGGTCCCGAAGCGTTGCCCTTCGTGATGCAGCGTCTCCGCGAGCCAGCGCGCGTCCGCGTGGGCCACGTGGTTCAGGCGAAAACGGTGAATCCGGAGCGGCACCATCCGGAGCTCGATCAGCCTGCCGCTCGGGGCGTCGAGGCGCACGAAATACATCAGCGTGAGATCACCCCGGTACGATTCGTGGCCCTTGATGCCCTCGTAGTCGTCGAGGAAATCTCCACATCCGTACAGGATCGGCTTTCCCGCGTGCACCTCGATTCCCTTCGGGTGATGGGACGAATGCCCGTGGACCACGTCCACGCCCGCTTCGTCGATGAGGGCGCGGGCGAACGTGGCCTGCTCGCGGGGCACCTCGTACCCCCAGTTGCCTCCCCAGTGGATCGAGGTGATCACGACGTCGCCCGCGCGTTTCCAGGCGGAGACCCTCGCGGCCACGCGCCGGGCCGTCTGCGGGCCGAGATCCTCGAGCACGGCGAGCCCTGGCTCGTGCGCCCCTGCGGCCCAGGCGCGCGGGCTGCCGGACGTCGGCTCGCTGAACGAAAACACGAGGACGCGGCCTCGACCGGGCACCTCGAAGATCGCCGGCGCCTCCGCCTCGTCGAGATCACGCCCCGCGCCGGCGGTCGCCACGCCGGCCCCGCGCAACGTATCGAGCGTCTCGAGGAGGCCGGCTCGGCCCCAATCGAGGACATGATTGTTCGCGAGGCAGCAACCATCGATCTGCGCGGCGAGCAGACAGGGCACGTTTTTGGGGTGCATCCGGTAGTTGATCCCCTTCGGCCAGGCCTCGTCGCTCGTCGTGACGCTCGTCTCGAGGTTCACCAGCCGGACGTCCGGCGCCCTCGCCGCCCATTCTCCGAGCGCGTCGCCCCATACGTACGAGAATGCGAAGGGCCTCGGGAGCGGGCCGCTTCTCCGCTCTGCGAGGGCCACGTAATCGAGCGCGTCCTCGACGTAGGGCTCGTGGAGCCGCCGATCGCTCGGGAACGGCAGGATCTGATCGATCCCCCGCCCGGTCATCACGTCGCCGCACAGGAAGACGTGGATCTCGGCCATGGCGTCGAGGTCCAATCAAGCGACGTGCCAGCGGACGGGGACGAGCGGGGTCATTCGTACCACGTGGGCACGATGGCCCGGACCTCGGGCAGCGTCGCGATACGGCAGAGCTTCTCCCACGCGGCGTCCACGAGCGCGCCATGGTGCGCGACGCATTCGGCGTCTCCCGTGGGGAAAAAATACAGCGTCTCTTCCGGCAGATCGCAGCCCGCGCGGCCCGCCGACGATCCCGCCTTGATCGTCGGCGCGATCTCCCGGACACGCGCGACGAGCGCCTCGTCGCCCGAGGGCAAGCAAAACTCGACGGATCCGTCATTCAGGCAGCCGGTCGCCTGCGTGAACGCGAGCTCGTCGATCGGGCACGTGGAGAGCGGGGCGGGGGAGGGAGGTGATTCCCCCGGCGGAGCCACGCAGCCCGCGAGGCCCGCGGCGAGGAGGAGGCACCACGGGAGAGCACGAAGACTTGGCGTTCGGCGCGGCGGCGGGATATCACGTTCCACGTGCAGATCTTCGTCCACTGCCGCGGCGCTGTCGAGCGGTTCAATCCCTGATTTTTCGAGGCTCCGTCGCGCCGTCGTTCCGTCGTCCGGGCTGAAAAATCCGGGCCCTCCGGAGAGCCTCCGCGAATTGTCTCACGAATTTTCTAGCTTGTAAAGGGGCTCGTGTGGTGGCCTCATCCCGGGCCTGCGACGCACCCCGGGAGGTCGACCCATGTCTTCACGATTCAGGCCCGAAGTTTACGCCATTGATTTCGGCACCACGAATTCGCTGCTCGCCGCGGCGAGCGCCACCGAGACCTGCCCCCCGATCCCCCTCGACGACGCCGCCTCCGATCCGACCATCCTGCGCAGCCTGCTCTTCTTCGGCCAGAACACGTTCTCCTGCGGCGCCGTGGCCGTGCGCGACTTCGTGGAGAGCGGCATGCAAGGCCGGCTCATCCGCTCGATCAAGAAATTCCTCCCCGATCGCGGCTTCTCCGGCACCCAGATCGGCAGCCGGGTCGTCACCATCGAGGACCTGATCGCTCGCTTCTTGCGGCGGATGCGCGAGCGCGCCAACCACCATTTCGACGCCGACGTCGACCGCGTGGTCCTCGGCAGGCCGGCCATGTTCTCGCTCGATCCCGAGGAGGATCGGCTCGCCCAGGCGCGCCTCGAGCGCGCCGCCCGGAGCGCGGGGTTCTCCGAGGTCGCCTTCTGCCCCGAGCCCGTCGCGGCCGCCCACGATTTCGAGCTCGCGCTCGATCGACCGATGACCGTGCTCGTCGCCGATTTCGGAGGCGGGACCAGTGACTACACGGTCGTGCGGATGCGGCCGGAGGGCTTCGAGGCCAGCGACGTCCTCTCGCTCGGGGGCGTCTCCGTGGCCGGCGACGCGCTCGACGGGAGCCTGATGCGCCACAAGATCGCCCGCCATTTCGGCGCGGAGGTGACCTACCAGGTCCCGCTCGGGAAGAACCTCCTGACGATGCCTCGGGGGATCATGGAAAAACTCTGCTCACCGGCGGACATGGCCGTGCTCCAGCACCGGGACATGCTCGCGTTCCTCAAGGACGTGCAGGCCTGGTCGCTCGGGGGCGACGATCGCAGGCGCATGGACCAGCTCCTCTGCCTGGTCGAGGACTCGCTCGCGTTTCAGGTGTTCGAGGCCATCGAGCACAGCAAATGCGCGCTCTCCGAGGCGGTCGAGACCCGGTTCGTGTTCGATTACCCCACGATGAACATCCACGAGCGGATCACCCGCGGCGAATTCGAGGCAGGCGCCGAGCGCCCGATCGACGCCATCTTGCGCTCGCTCGATCGCACGCTCGAAGCGGCGGGGCTCGATTTCGCGGCGATCGACGTGGTCTGCTGCACCGGAGGTACGGCGCGGGTCCCACGGCTCGCGCGGGCGCTCGAGGAGCGATTCGGGCGAACGAAGCTCCGCAAGCTCAGGAGTTTTCACTCCGTCGTGCAGGGGCTCGCGGAGCGGGCGCGGAAAATCGCGCGGGGCCTCGCCTGACGGGCCCCGCGCCGCGGGATGACGTTCGTGCCTCGGGAGGATCTCAGCCCGCGATCACGAGCGCGACCGAGAGATTCGAGTGGACGTTGCCCACGCCGGGGACGTGGCCCTGCTCGCCGAAGGTGCAGAAGCCGAGGAGCGGGACGTCGCCGAGGCGGTTCTTCAGTCGCGAGAGCACCTCCTCGATGCGCCCGCCCACCGCGCCCGCGCAGCCCGCGCAATAAATCAAGAATGCGCCGCGCGCGTCCTTGGGCTCGAGGTTCGCCGTCGCGAGGCAGCGGTCGACGAGGCGGTCGACGATACCCACGAGCGAGTCCGCGCTGCCGGACATGAGGCAGATCGTCGCGCCCTCGGGCGCCTCGGCGAAGACGTCGACCGGGCCCGCGGGGTGCGCCTGCGCCGGGTGCAAGAGCAGGTAGAACGGGCGCGCCTCGTCGCCGCCCCGCGCGATGCCCACCGGGGTCATCGCGGTCTGCATGAGCAGGTTGCCGCCCTCGCGCACCTCGTGGGCGATCGAGTCGCCGATCCAGCCGTGCAGCACCTCGGTCGCCGCGCGGCCGTCGAGCGTCTCGATGGCGCGGCCCTTCGACGCGGTGATCACCGCGCGCTTGTCGGTGGGCTCGTACGGGCCCTCGAGGACCGCGCCGATGCGCAGCGGCGCGCCCCAGAGGCCCGCGAGCGAGACGCCCTCCTTGATGGCGCCCCCGTTCGTGAAGACGCTCCACTGGCCCACGATCGCGTGATCGGCCGCGCTGCCGCCGAAGACGGGCACGCCGGGCAGGACGTCGCCGATGCCGGCGAGGACCTCCTCCTCGCGGCCGGGCGTGGCCGCGATGAACACGAGCCGCGGGGCCTCGCCGGAGCTCGATTGCAACGCCCGCGCGGCTTTGCGGCCCGCCTCGCGCGCGCCCTCGGCGAAATCGGCGCTGCCTGCGGCGAACGACGCGTCCTTCTCGGAGCCGAAAAGGAGCACGCCCACGCCGCCGTTCGAACCCATCACCACGCCGCTGCCCGTGAGCACCCCGAGGGACGTGGTCGCGCCGTGCAGGGGCACGCCGGGCAGGGCCTCGCGGAACGCCGCGTGTACGGCGCTCGCGTCGTGATCGACGGTGGCCGCCACGATGGCGAGCCGCGGCGCCTTGCCCCCGAGCGCGCGCCGCGCGACATCCACGGCCTCGCGCACGGCGGCTCGGGTCTCCTGGGCGGCGCTGTGTCCAGCGCCCATGACGAGATCGCTCATGGTCCTCCTCCCTGCATCATCGATGGGAGTGTTTTATCGTTGGTTTGGCAGGAACTGCAATAACGAGTCGAGCTCGGGGGCGGGCACGAGGGAGCGCAGCGCCCGGACGAGCTTCGTGACCGCCTGCGGATCGTCGTAGGTCGCGGCGTCGTACGTGCGCAGGTTGATGCCCGTCATGAGGATGAGGCGCGAGATGAAAAACGCGCCGTGCTTCCGGTCGAGCTGCCGCACCACCGCGGAGATGCCCCCGAGCGAGCGCCGCGTGACCCCGCTCCCGACCGGCGTCGAGGCGGGGGAGAGCGCATTCACGCCGCTCTGCGGCGGGTTGCGGTCGAAGGGCGCCAAAGAAGACGAGGGCGCGACCTCGAAGCTCGGCATGAACGCGCTCACGGGCGCAGACGAGGACGAGGACGGGATGGGCTGGCCCTCGCGGTTCGAGCGAGGTCCCTCGGGAGCCGCCTCCTGGCTCCACGGGGCGCGATCCAAGGGGCGTTGCGGGCTCGTCACGGAGGTACTTTCGCGCAAGTTCGCGCGCGGCGTCCACAACGAACTGCATTCGTCATGGTCGGTTCCGTGCGCGGCGTCGCGAACCACAGCCGCGCCTCGCTCGGGTCCACGCGGCCCTCACGAGAAACCCACGTGTTCCTTCACGAACCGCACGCGTTCCTTCGTCAACTCCACGCGCGGCGGGCGCCGATCCCACGCGTTCCTTCGTGAACCTCACGCGTTCCTTCGCCAGCTCCACGCGCCTCGGACGCCGATCCCACGCGTTCCTTCGCGAACCTCACGCGTTCCGGCGCCAGCTCCACGCGTTCCCACGCCAGCTCCACGCGTGCCCGCGCCAGCTCCACGCGTGCCCGCGCCAGCTCCACGCGTGCCCGCGCCAGCTCCACGCGTTCCGGCGCCAGCCCCACGCGTTCCCACGCCAACCACACGCACCCCTACCTCACCTCGCGTCTAAGTCGCTTGACTTGGTAAGTCGGTTGCCTTAAAGCTCCCCGCGGAGGTCTTGAGGTCTTGATGAGCACCACCGACATCAGCGAGCAGGTCTTGGAGTATCCGTTCCGCGCCCCCAACGCCGTGGATCCGCCGGAGGAGTGGGCGAAGCTTCGCCAGGGTTGCCCGGTCGCCCACATCCGGCTGCCGAGCGGCGACCCGGCGGTGCTGGTCACGCGTATGGCCGACGTGCGGCAGGTGCTCTCGGATCCGCGCTTCACCCGCAGCCTCGCCCAGGAGGGCGCCTCGCGGATCACGACCAACGAGGGAGGCAGCGCCTTCGAGAGCAAGGACGCCGCCGAGCTCGCGGGCGGCGAGGCGCACGAGAAATGGCGGCGCTTCATCATGCGGTGGTTCACCGTCAAGCGGATCGCCGCCATGCAGCAGAGCATCGAGGCGATGGCCAACCAGCTCATCGACGCCATGGTCGCGAAGGGCGCACCCGCCGACCTCGTCAGCGAGCTCGCCTTCCCCTTGCCGGTCTGGGTGATCGCCGAGATCCTGGGTATCGCCGTGGAGGACCGCGACAAGCTCGCCTACTGGTCCAATACGATGCTCACCCTGACGCAGTTCACCCAGGAGGAGGTGAACAACGCGCAGATGGAGTTCCATCAGTACCTCGCGCGCCATATCGCGAAGAAACGCGCGGAGCCCGGGGACGATCTGCTGAGCGATCTCATCCGGGCCGCGGACCAGGGCGAGCAGATCAACGAAAAGATCCTGTTCATGACGGCGCAAGGCGTCCTCGTGGCCGGCCACGAGACCACCTCGAACATGATCGGCAAGATGATGGGCATGCTCCTCTCGGATCGAAAGCGCTGGGAGCAGCTCCTGGCCGAGCCGTCCCTCGTCCGCAGCGCGGTGGAGGAGGTCCTGCGCTTCGACGCCAATGCGGGCTTCGGATTGCCTCGTTTCGTCACCGAGGAGATCGAGCTCTCGGGCACGAAGGTGCCGAGCCGCACGACGGTCATTTGCAACATGGCCGCGGCGAACCGGGACGAGAAGGCCTTCGAGCGGGCCGACGAGATGGTGCTGAACCGCTCGCCGAACGCGCACATCACGTTCGGGGCGGGCGCCCACTCCTGCGTGGGACAGGCGCTCGCGCGGACGGAATTGCAGACGGTGCTGAGCGTGCTCCTGCGCCGCCTGCCCACGCTCGAGCTCGCCGTCGCGCCGTCCGAGCTGCCCCGCCGCGAAGGTCTGCTCGTCGGCGGTATTGAGCGCGTCCTGGTCCGCTGGTAGTCATGGGCGCCATGGCGAGCGCGAAGGCCCGGCAGACGCACGGGAGCGAGACACGCGAGGTGATCCTCGCCGCGGCAGAGCGGCTCTTCGCAGAGCAAGGGGTCGCGGCCGTCTCGAACCGTCAGGTGAGCGAAGCGGCAGGACAGGCGAACAACTTCGCCGTCGGGTACCACTTCGGCACCAAGGGCGACCTCGTGCTCGCCATCGTGCGCCGGCACGCCCCCTCCATCGAGCAAAGGCGCGAGGAGATGCTCGCCGAGATCAAGGGCTCGTCCGAGCTCTGCGACTGGATCGGCTGCCTCGTTCGGCCCATCACGGAGCACCTCGCCTCGCTGGGGAGCCCGAGCTGGTATGCACGTTTCATCGCGCAGGCGACGACCGACCCCGCCTTGCGGCAGCTCGTGATCGCCGAGTCGAGCACCTCGGCCTCGATGCTGGAGACCCTCGAAGGGCTGGGCCGGCTCATGCCGGTCCTGCCCGCGGAGGTGCACGAGGAGCGCAGCGACATGAGCCGGCAGCTCATCGTGCACATGTGCGCCGAGCGGGAGCGCGCGCTGCAAGCGGGCACCCCCACGCCGCGCGCGAGCTGGGAGGCCGCCGCGGTGGGGCTCGTGGACGCCCTGGTCGGGTTGTGGCGCGCCCCCTTCACCCCCACGAAATGACGAACGAACCTGGCACGACAACCCCAGGAAGAGAGGATGTTTTCATGCGCGTGATCGTAGACCTTCCGAAATGCTGCGGCGCCGGGCAATGCGTGATGATCGCGCCCAAGGTGTTCGATCAGCAGGACGACGGCATCGTGATCCTGCTCGACGAGAAGCCCCCGAAGGAGCTGCACGCCGCCGTCCGCGAAGCGGCGAACGTGTGCCCCGGGGCCGCGATCCGGCTGGAAGAGAGCGAATGAACGCCCCGGCGAGCGTGCTCGTCGTCGGCGCCTCCGCAGGCGGCCTCGCCGTCGCGGAGGCGCTGCGGCGCGAAGGGTACGCGGGGAAGCTGACGCTGCTCGGCGCGGAGCGGCACCTGCCCTACGACCGGCCGCCGCTGTCGAAGAAGGTGCTGTCCGGCGCGTGGGAGGCGGACAAGGCCCGGCTCCGCTCGGAGGCGGAGCTCGCGAAGCTCGACGCGGAGCTCGTCCTCGGGGACGCCGCCGTTCACCTCGACGCGGCGGCGCGCGAGGTGACGACCGCCTCGGGGCGGAGCCTACGCGCGGAGGTGATCGTGCTGGCCACGGGGCTCGAGCCGCGCCGGTTGCCTTCCCAGGAGGGGCTCTCGGGCGTGCACGTCCTGCGCACCGTGGACGAGACGCTCGCGCTGCGCGCGGACCTGCTCGCGGGGCCACGCGTGGTCGTCGTGGGCGACGGCGTGCTCGGCACGGAGATCGCGGCGACGGCGCGGGGCATGGGCCTCACGGTCACCGTGGTCGGCCCGCAACCGGCGCCGATGGCGAGCCAGCTCGGGCCGGTGGTGGGCGGGTATCTGGCCCGCTTGCACGCCGATCATGGCGTCGAGCTCCGCCTCGGCGTGGCGGTCTCCGATCTGGTCGGCGAGGGCGGACGGGTACGAGGGGTGCGCCTGGCGAGCGGCGAGGTGCTGCCCGCGGACGTGGTCGTGGTGGCCATCGGCTCGCGGCCGGCGATCGGGTGGCTCGAAGGCAGCGGTCTCCGGCTGGCCGACGGGATCGTGTGTGATTCCCGGTGCCAGGCTGCGGAGGGCGTGTACGCCGTGGGTGACGTCGCGTTCTGGCACCACGAGGGGCTCGGGACGGGGCTGCGCCTGGAGAACCGGACGAACGCCGTGGAGCAGGGCATGACCGTGGCGGCGAACATCCTCGGCAAGGACAGGCCCTACACGCCGGTGCCGTACTTCTGGACCGATCAATTCGACGCGAAGATCCAGGTGTTTGGTTTCCTTCCGAGCGACGCCGAGGTGGCCATCGTGGAGGGGGATCCGGCGCGGAGGCAGTTTGTCGCGCTGTATGGAAGCCGCGGCAAGGTCAAGGGGGTGCTCGGGTGGAACATGGTGAAGCAAACCCGCCAGCACCGGCAGCACGTGGTCGACGGGACAGCCTGGACCGACGCCGTCGGCAAGGCCATCCTCGTCCCTCGATGACGTCGAAGTTCGACCTCTCGGCGAAACAAGCGCGCCGCATCGCCCTGGCAGCCCAAGGCTTCGCCGAGGCACGACCCACGAGCGCGAGCCGGCGTCACTTCGTCGAGCTCGTGGATCGGCTGGGCGTGATCCAGCTCGACAGCGTCAACGTCCTCGTCCGCACGCATTACCTGCCCGCATTCTCGCGGCTCGGCGCCTATCCGCAGGCGCTGCTCGAACGGGAGGCGTGGGGGAAGAAGCGGTCGCTGTTCGAGTACTGGGGGCACGAGGCCTCCCTGATGCCGCTCACGCTGCAGCCTTTGCTGCGCTGGCGCATGGCGCGCGCGGAGGCGGGCGAGCTCTGGGGCGGGCTCGCTCGGTTCGCGAAGGAGCGAGGTGATTACATCAAGACCGTGCTGGCCGAGATCGAGAAGCGAGGTCCGGTCACGGGCGGCGATTTCGCCGTCGGGCCCCGGGGTTCGTCCGGCTGGTGGTCCTGGTCCGAGGGCAAGCGGGCGCTCGAATGGTTGTTCTGGGCCGGATACGTCACGACCGCCACGCGGCGCGGCTTCGAGCGCGTCTACGATCTCACGCAGCGGACGCTGCCCGAAGGGATCCTCCGCGTGCCCACGCCCTCCGAGGCCGACGCCCAGCGGGAGCTCGTCCGGATCGCGGCTCGCGCCATGGGCGTCGCGACGGAGGCCGATCTGCGCGACTATTTCCGCCTGCCGCTCGCGGGAGCGCGCGAGCGGGTGCGCGAGCTCGTCGAGGCCGGAGAGCTCTTGCAGGTGAAGGTCGAGGGCTTCCAGAAGCCGGGTTATCTCCATCCCGAGGCGCAAACGCCCCGTCGGATCGGCGCCCGCGCCTTGCTTTCGCCGTTCGACAACCTGATCTGGTTCCGCGACCGCGCCGAGCGGCTCTTCGGCGTGAAGGTCCGCCTGGAGATCTACACCCCGGCGCACAAACGCACCCACGGTTATTACGTCCTGCCGTTCCTGGAGGGGGACACGATCACCGCGCGGGTGGACCTGAAGGCCGATCGAAAGGAGAAGGTCTTGCGGGTGCAGGCCGCCCACGCCGAGCCGGGCGCAGGGCCCGACACGCCCGCCGCGCTCGGCGCGGAGCTCTCGCGTATGGCGGAGTGGCTCGGGATGGAAGGGGTCGCCGTGGCGAAACGCGGCGACCTGGCCGGGGCGCTCGAAGCTGCGCTTCCTCGCTGATTGGCGGCGGCTCAGGCGACGAGCCGCCGCGTTTCCCCCACGAGGACCCGCGTCCTCGTGATCCCGAGCTGATCGGCGGCGCGCGCGAGCAGGCCCGCGTCGTGGATGGCGCAGGTGTTCACGTCGTTGTTGAAGAACGCGAACACGTCACACGGCTCGGGCCAGATTTTGGCCAAACGCCGCGCCCACACGCAGAGGGCCCGAGCTCCGTAACACGGCGCCGGGCTCGCGCTGCCTTCGTGGAAACGAACGTATCCGAAGTCCGCGGTGCGCCAGAGCGGCGCGCTCGATCCCTTGCGATCCCACACGCAGAGCGCGGCTCGGTGGCGTCCGAGCAGGGATTCGATCTCGGGGGAGAACCAAGTCTCGTCGCGGAACTCGACGGCCACGCGGGCGCTCTTCGGGAAACGTTCGAGCGCGGCGTCGAGCCTCCCGGCGTCGCGCTTCATCCCCGGCGGGAGCTGCACGAGCACGGGGCCGAGCTTCGTGCCGAGCGCGGAGGCTCGATCGAAGAAACGCGCGATCGGCTCGTCGGGATCACGGAGCCGCTTGATGTGCGTGAAGAACCGGCTCATCTTGGCGGCGAACAGGAAATCCTGGGGCGTCCGCTCCGCCCAGGTCCGGAAGACGTTCGCCTCGGGCAGGCGGTAAAAGGTGTTGTTGACCTCGACCACCTGGAGCCTGTCCGCGTAATACACGAG
Organism: Polyangium spumosum; assembly: GCF_009649845.1. NCBI lineage: Bacteria > Pseudomonadati > Myxococcota > Polyangiales > Polyangiaceae > Polyangium > Polyangium spumosum. The sequence continues at coordinate 73,681 of NZ_WJIE01000018.1, read as the reverse complement.
CCAGCGCGAGCTCGGCAGCACGTCCGGGTAAAACGTCCCCCGCCAGTGTGTGTACTGCCAGCCGCTCGTTCCGATGAACAGCGTCACGTCGCGCCCCGCGCGCGGGCACATCGCGCCGATGGGCAGCGTCGACAAGCCTGGCGCGCAAGAAAATCGCTCGAAAGCTCCTCGCTTGGACGTTTTCACGCAACTCACGCGCCCGCCGGACGATGAACGCGTGTGGACATGAAGTTTGCCGAGAACTGCCCGAAGAGCTGCCCCCCCGACGACGTGGAGGAGGTGACCGGCGAGGTGTTCCGTTTCGTACGGAACGACCCGCCGACCTCCGAGGACATGAAGACCTACGCCGACGAGGGCAAACCCGGCTCCGACGCCTGCGGCGCGTGCGCGCTCAGCGTGTTACGGAGCCTCGAAGACGTGGAGCTTGCACGCAAGGCGATGCCATGGTTCAAAAGACGTCTGGTCGCGCGGGCCCTCCTGTTGGGGGCCCATGGGGTCATCAAACAGACAGGCCCGCACAAACACCACTACAGTTACTGGGTCGAGGCGACGTACGCCGCATCCATCCACGAACAGTTCACCGTGATTCGACCATGACCTTTCCCTGGATGCCCTCCACCAGCACACAGATCCGACCGGCCCCCGCGGTTCGCCACGTCCTCTACGAGTTCGACGGGCCCAAGATGGTGCTCGCGGTGGACGAACGTGGGCGAAGCCTCCTGGGCGTCGCCGCGGACGAGGACGACGAAGGCACGACGCGGTGGATCTTCGCCCCGGCACCACCGGAGCGCGTGCTCGTGTTGCTCGAGACGCGCGCGGGCTTGCGCGGGTTCTTCGAGGTCGGCGAGATCGAGGTCTTCGACATCCGACCGCGATGGGACGCGATCCGCTCGTGGTCCCTCTCGCCGGGCGAGGTCCCCGAGGCGCTCCTGCCCGACCGGGACGCGGCGCTCCCCGAGCTCGTGGCCGAGGTGCGCGAGCGCCTCCTCGCCGAGCAACGAAGGCCCGACCCGAAGGCACGTGTCGCCTGAGCGACGTCCTACCGCGCAGGAACCACCTTCCAGATCCCGCCAGGTCCAACCACCCATCCAGGCCTGGATGAGATAGGCGCGATCACCGCCGAGAGCGCCGCCTCTCTCCCCGCCGCGCTCGCGTCCACGCGGCGCAAGCCTTTCCCATCCCAGCGCAGGAGCGTCGAGCCGTCTCCCACGATCCACACCTCGTTCGGCCCGGACGCCGCCACGCCTCGCAGGAGCGCCGGCCATCGCGCGCCGTCCTCCCGCGTGAGGTGCAGCGCCTCCACCACGCCTCCCTTCACGTGAAGCACGCCGCCGGCGAGGCCGACCGCCCACGCCTCGCCGGGGCCTGCGGCCGCCACGGAGAGCAACGCGCCGTCGGGAGCGCGGTGACGCGTGAACGTGCGACCGTCGAACCGCACGAGCGTGCCTTCCCCCTCGGGCACCGTACGCCCCCCGGCCGCGCCCGTCGTGAGGCCGCCGGCCAGCCATACCTCGTCGTCGGCGCGGACCGCGACGTCGGCATAAGCCGCCCTCGGCAACCCCATCACGAGGCGGACCCCACGCGGGCCCTGGATCATCGCGCGAGGCAGGTCGTCGTCAGCCGCCGAGACGGCCCAGATGGCGCCCGACGGCCCGGCCGCGACCGCGAGTAGCCCGGCGAGCGGCGAGGTCCCAGGCATCGAGCGTCCATTCTGGAAGGACAAGCCTCCTTCCATCGCGAGCGCCACGCCCTCGCCCTTCGCGGCGGGCGCCACGCAGCGCTGGCAATCGAGCGCTCTCGGCTTTCGCTCGGTGCATTGCGCGCAGAGGTTGCAATCCGGCTCGGGGGCATACCAGCAGAAGAACGGCTCCGGCTTGGGCGCCTGGTAGAGCACCCGCGCGCGGGCGCCGTCGTACTCGACGATCCGCGCACCTTCGTGCAACCAGACGACCCCGCCCGGACCCTCGGCGATGCCGACGGCGCTGCGGAGCGGCCGCTCTCCGTCGATGTCCAGCACCACCGGCTCGAGGCGGTACGAAGGATCGGGGCCTGCGATGGACAACACGAGGCTCGACGCGGCCGCGTTCGGGAGAGGCGACGGCGTGCCCTCGAGGTCGGCCTCGGCCCGAGGCTCGGGTGTGACGTGCCACAGGCCGGCCTCGCCGAAGACCCACACGTCGCCGCGACCACTCCCGGTCACGGAGAGCCTCGTCGCGCCGTCGATCCCGAGGATGCGCCAGAAGCGCTGGCCGTCGAAGCGCGCGACGCCGCCTTCTACGCCCGTCAGCCAGACGTCGTCACGACCGCTCGCCCACACCGCGTGGAGGCGCAGCGGGCTCTCGTGCTCCTCGGCAGCGGCGCCGCTCCCGTGCGTGAGGGTGGTGCCCGCGACGCTCCACACGTCGGCCTTGCCGCGCGCCCCCTCGCCCTCGTCGTCGGCGAGGATCCTGGGGGTGAGGCCGCGGCCGAACTCGACGCAGGTCCGCACGTCAGGGTCGGCGTCGCACAGGACCTCGCGCCCCCCCGCGCTCGCCGCGTAGGTCGGACTCGTTCGTTCCCCGAGCCGGATTTGCGCGAGCGTGTCGCGTAACTCTCGCCGCTCCCGGAAGCCCGCGCCGACGCGCTCGATCACGGACAGGCGGTAGGCGCCCCGGCCGGCCCGCACGCCGAGCACGAGCAACGCGCCGGTCGGGCTGCGCCCGAGCCCCAGAGGCAAGAACCGACTGGCGCTCGCCGGCGCCCCCTCGGCGAAGACCTCCTTCGGGAAGGACATCGACGGCTCGCCGAGGTCGGACCAGGCGCGGCCGTCGTGATGGAAGAGATGCGGGTCCTCGGGGCCCGGTTTGCCCGTGCCGAGCACCCAGACGTCCCCGGGCGCCGCCGCCACGGATTGTACGTGGTGGAAAGGTTTGCCTTCGGCTGGACCTTCGCGGCTCGCTCGATAGGCCACCGTCGGCTTCCAGGGCGGCTTCGGGGCGAGGTCGCTGGCGGGTTGTTTTTTTCGGCGGTCGACGACACGCGCGCCCTCCGGCGTCGCCTCCGCGATCTCCCGGACGACGCCGCGGTCGACGGCGACGCGCCCTTCCTTCGTATGCACCACGAAGCCGCCCCCTGCCTGGGCTTCGATGCGGCTCACGGGGCCGCGCACGCCGAGCTGATAGAGCGGCTTGCCCTCGGCGTCGAGCGCGACCAGCGAGCCATCGGACGCGCCGCTGAGCACCGTGCCGTCGAGCCCGACCGCGACCTTTCGGTCCGCGTTCGCGGCCGCCATCGGATCCAGCGACGGAAAGCGGCGGACGAACACGCGCCACACGGGATCCCCCTCCGGCCCGAGCCGCGTCAATCCGCTCTCGTCGGCGACGATCACGACGCCGGCGCGCTCGTCGACGTCGGACATCTCGAGCTCGCGATCATGCACGCTCGCGCCGCGCGCCGCCTCGAACACGTGCAGGTGCTTCTTGCCATTGAAGCCGATCTCGAACGCGAGGACGCGGCCTCCATCGGGGCCCGCGCCGTCCGGATCGACGACGAAGAGGTGCCATCGAGGACCGCCGCGCTTCATGTCGACGCGCCACGCCTCGCGGCCTCCGGCGTCGAAGTGGACCACGAATCGCGGGGCGTCCCAGGTGTCGCGCTCCTGCAGGACGGCGAAGGCGCCGCCGTCCGGCGCGCCCGTCACCGCCAGCAGTTTCCCGAGGGGCACCTCGTAGAGCTTCCGGCCGTCGGGATCATGGCCGGTGAGCACCGTCTTCGCTTCCGTGCCGGTCAGCTCGAGCCACGGCGCGCGCGCCGCGGCCGCGGGAGCCGTGATCGCGGGCGCAGGCGCAGGCACCGGCGCCGGCGGCGTCGTTTTCGGCGCGGCGCTGCAAGCGCTCGCGAAGAGCAGCGGGAGGAGCGCGCGCCTCACGGCTTCTGCCCTCCCGACACGCGGAACACGGCGCCCTTGTGCACGTCTCCTTCGCCTTCTTCCTGGGCTTTTTTCAGCACGACCGAGAGGTCTCCGCCCGCGAGCCAGAGCTCCCCCGAGGGGCTCCGCCACGCGTCCTCGATCCCGAGCGGCGGCTCGGCGCGGCGGAGCGTCACGCCATCCCCGTGGTAAAGCGCCCTCTTGCCGACGAGCCAGAAATCTCGCCCGTCGCCCCGCATGAACGTCGCGCCGGGCGCCTCGAAGCGTTGCCCGCCGCCCTTGTCGAGGTCCCAGCGGAGGAGCTGCTCCTCTCCCTCACCGATTGCGCCGAGGATCCACGCCGAGGCCGGCGCGCCGAACCATATCCGATGCACCGAGCCGAGCCCCGAGTACATCATGGTCCAGCCGAGCCCATTGCCTCGCCACACGCGCCCATCGTCATACCCCCAGAGCCACAGGTCGGCGGGCGCGCGCGCCGTGAACTCCACGCTGGTCGTGTACCCCTCGTGCACGTCCTCGGGCAGCGGCACGCGGCGGCCATCGGCGAGCAGCATGTGCCCGCCGTATCGATTCACGAGGAAGGCAGGGCCTTCGAACTGAAACGAGACGCCGTCGACGGAGCTCTCGATCGGCCCCCCGGGATCACCACGACCCGCCGAGCCTGGGCGGACGAAATCGTCCTCGCCTTGCTCGCAGGTCCAGCGCCCGTTCTTGCCGAGCCGCGACTCCACCACGCTCGCGCGCATGCCGCCCGTCTCCACGCGGGCGACGGCGATCACCGCGTCGGCCGTGAACCGGATCCCGCTCCACGAGACCTCCATCGCGCAAGCCGGGCCGAAGGGCAGGCAGACATCGAGCCCTGCCTCGGCGCACAGGGCGGGCTGCTTGGCGCAATCGATGAGCGTGCCGCAACAATTGTCGGTGAAGCACCGAGGCCTGCCCCGATCGGTCACGCGCGCGCCGTCCCAGCGCAGGACATGGCCATCCGACGCGAGCATCCAGACGTCCCGCTCGCTCCGCCCCTCCACGTCGACGATCGTGGGCATCCGGGGCGGCAGCGCCACCGGCTCGAAGCGGCCCGCGAACGTGGTCACCGTGCCCGCGGACAGGTCCGGGGCCAGGGCCATGGCGACAAGTCCGTCGTCTTCGAGCAGGCTCAGCCTGGGCGGCCCCGCTCGTGGTGCATTCGCCTGGGGCTCGGGCGCGGGCATCCTGGGCGGGGTCGGCTCCACGCGAGGAGGCAGGGGCGGACCGCTGCACGCGAAGAGCGCGATCGACGCGAGGAGAGGGGCAAGGGCGCGCGCGGTACACGTCGGGCCACGGGGGTTCGCCATCTGTGATCAGGGACGTTCCATCATTCGCAGCCCCCCGTCAATGCGCTCGTGGCGCGCGCGGCGCCGGTGGTGCTAGGGAAGGGGAGATATGCTGCGCATCGAAGTCGTCGATTCCGACGAGCTCGGCTCCGGAGATCGAGCCGCCCTCATCGACCTGTGCCGCCGCGCTTATGGCGAGGATCTGGAGGCGTACCTCCGGGACGTCGGGAGCGGGACGCACGTGATGGGATATCTCGGGGACAGGCTGGTCAGCCATGCCATGTGGGTGACGCGCTGGCTCGAGCCCGAAGGTGGTCCGCTCCTGCGCACGGCGTACGTCGAGCTCGTCGCCACCGCCCCGGAGGAACAACAAAAGGGCCACGCGAGCGCCGTGATGCGGCGCCTGGCCGAGGCCATCGGCGACTTCGACCTCGGCGCGCTCAGCCCCAAGACCGCGGGAATTTACGAGCGGCTCGGCTGGGTGTTCTGGCGCGGTCCGCTCTCGATCCGCGGCCCGGAGGGGCTCGTCCCGACGCCGGACGAGGAGATCATGATCCTCCACCTCCCCCGCACCCCACCGCTGGATACGAACGCGCCCCTCTCCGCCGAGTGGCGCAAGCTGGAGGAGTGGTGGTGATCAGCCCACACCTCGGGCGCGCGGGGCACGAGCTTGTGGATCTTCATGAACCAAGCAGCCGTTCAATCGCGGCCCACGTGCCCGTGCTCGTCAGGATCCCTCGAAGCTCTTTCTCGATGCCTGGATCCCGCCAGAGGCTCGCATAGAAGTCGCCCATGCCGTGATCCGAATGCCATCCGGCCATGAACGACCAGGCGTGCGCCTTGTGCTCCTTGCCTCGCGGATCGGTCCTCGACGCGAGCCATGCCTTCACCTCGCGGCCCCGCTCGGGGAAGGCCGCGGAGAGAGCGGCGCACACGATTCTTTCGAGGGTCTGCTGCGAGGGGACGCCGTCCACCACGGGATCGGGGACGTACCAGAGAATCGGAGACACCACGGTTTGCCCGCCGTCGAGCTCGAATTCCCCCGACGAGGTCTCCTTCGCATCACCCCCGACGAGCGAACGAAGGGAGTCGAGGACGGCGGCGGGCGCTTTGGTGTCGACATCGAGGTTCAGCACGAGGCGCGCGAGCGGTCTCGTCGCGCGGGCCCTCAAGAGGAGCTGCCCCATGGTGCGCACGGCGTCCCGCTTCCGCGCCGGATCGTCTCGTACTTGTTTTTGCTCGCCGCAGGGCACGACGTGCAGGAGCCCGCCGCCCGGCGTCTCGTACATGTAATCGCCCTGGAACCTGTGCACCGGGTTCGCCTGCGGCGCCGGCTTGCAGCCCACGGAGAGCAGGAGGCCCTGCCAGAAGGACCGATCGTCGTAGCCTTCGCACAACACGATCGCCTCGATCGCGCTCATCGAAGGTCCTCCCCCACGCCTTCCCGCGCAAAGGCGGCCTCAGCCCCCTCGTACCGCGTGCTCCGAAGCTCGCCGTCGTGGAGCGCGAGGTGAAACACGGTCAGGGCCGGGCGCTCGGCCTCGAACTCCAGGAGGAGCGCGTCGAGCAGATCCAGGCTATGCGTGGAGAGTACGACTTGCACGCCCCGCTGGACAGCCGCCCGGATGGCGCGCGCGGTCTGTCGCAATGCGCGCGGATGCTGGCTCGCCTCGGGCTCCTCCAGAAGCGCGGTGCTGCCCGCGGGCGAAGCGAGCTCGAAGCAGATCCGGACGAGGCTCTGCACCCCGTCCCCCGCGAGCGCGACCGGGACGCTGTGGTCGGCGAACTGGAGCTGCACCACCGTGGCCCCGCCGGGATCGGTCAGGACGATATTGCGGAGCCCCGGCACCACGGCGGATACGAGGGCCACGCTCTCGTCGAGCAGGCCACTCTCGACAGCCTCGGTATATACGCGGGAGAGCAGCGCATGCCGAGCGCCCGGGCGCGGATCGACGAGCTTGACGAGGGGAACACGACGGAAACCGCCCTCCTGTTCGAAGACGTATTCATTGTCCAGCGCGAACGCGGTGCGGGCCCTCGCGCCCTCGAGCTGGGCGATCGCGAGGACCTCGCCTACGAAGGGCCGCCTCGCGCGTCGTTCGTCGAGCTTCTGTTCGAGCCCGGAGGAGACATCCGTCGAGAACGAGAGCGTCACGTTGCGCGTGCCGATGTCCTTGATGTTCACCTGGATCGTCGCCGGGGTGCCGTCCCGCCCGCCCCGCCAGAACAGCCACCGCGCCCCGTCCCAGAGCTCGGAGCGCCGCGCGACGACCCGCCCCACCGCGTCGCCGGGAGAGCGGCTGCCACCGATGACCATGCCATCGAGCAGCGTGCTCTTGCCGGCGCTGTTCGGGCCCAGGATCACGGTCAGGGGTGAGAGCCCTTCGAGGCCGCCCGCTCGTATGCCTCGAAAGGAAGCGACACGGATCGAGGTGATCACGCGAGATTCCCTACACGGGAAGCCCCAGGGGGTCAAGCAACGGGGCCGCCGGCCCGCTCCCCACCCCCCCGGAAAAGCCCCATCGCCCCCTCGATCCCACTCTCCCCGGCCCCGGATCCCCGGCATCGACCTCTCGATGTCGTCCTCCCGGGCCCCCGGAGACCGCCATCAACATCTCGATCCCACCCTCCAGGCCCCCCGAAGACCGCCATCGACACCTCGATCTCGCCCTCCGGGCCCCCGGGAGACCGGCATCGACGTTTCGGCTTTGCTTTCTGGGGGGGTTCTCTCGACTCAGCCGCGGTCGCCGCCGGGCTTCTTGGTGCCGCTCTTCGCCTTCGGAAAGAAACGCTCGGCGGCGGCACGGCCGAGCTCGGCGAGGAGGAAGCCGTAGACCTTCGTCAGCAGGCGAGCCCACTCATCCTCGGCAGCCTCGAGGCGCGTGCCGGCGAGGGCCTCGTCGGTGCGGGCCTTGGCGAGCATCTCGACCGCGCCCGTGAAGGCGGCGATGCCCGTCTTCAGCGCGGGGACGGCCTCCAGACGGACCGGGTCGCCGCCGGGCAGGTGCTCTTCGAGGCGATCGATGAGCTCACCATAACGGCTGACCTGCTTGTCGAGGGGCGCCGCAGTATAATAATCGATCCCGTCGGGAAAGATGAGGGTATAAGGCCCCTTGCGGGCAGCGTCGACAGCGCGACCAGCGAGCGTGCCGCGGGCGCTCTTCGCGGTCAGGTCGAGGTCGTCATCAGCGCCATCACGATCGGCGAGGGCGTCCTGCACAGGGCCATTGGCGTCCTCATGCGCGCGGGCGAGCGCGAGGACCTTGAGGGTGGCAGCCTCGACGTCGGCAGCGAGGGACATACGCTTGGCGCGGCGTAACATGCGCGTGACGTAACGCCCAGTCCGGACACGCTCCTTCGACGCAGAAGTAGGAGGAGGAAGTTGCATGCACGGGAGGGTAAGGGAAGAGGCAGGGGCGAGGCAAGGATGTTGCCTCGCGAGGGGCGCACGTTTCGCCGGGGCGCCGCCCCGGACCCCGCGGGGGCTGTCCGCCCCTCGACCCGGACCAGGGCAAGCCCTGGACCTCAGGTTGAAAAACTGCGCTCCGCGCAGTTTTTCAAACGGGCCGACGAAGAGGCCGGGTTGCCAGCAGAACCAGCCGCGCGGCTGTCTTGGCTGGCAGGGTCGTCGCTGGTCTTGACTGCGGCTGTTCGATGAACTGCGCGGAGCGCAGTTCATCGACGTTGGGTCCAGCCCCTGGCTGGTCCGGGTCCAGGGGCGGACAGCCCCTGGTGGGGCCTGGGGCAACGCCCCAGCGTAACGGCCAAGGACCTTCGCCCCGCCCATTTCGTCTCGCGCTTCGCCGCATATACTTTCCAGGTGACTCCCAAGCGGGTGAGCGTTGGCCGGCGCGAGAGCGAGCACCCGCGTCCTCGGCTCGGGTTGGTCGAGCGTGCTGCTGGGGCGACGATCGGGGCGGGTTCGTTGTTCCAGGATCGTTATGAGATCGTGTGTGTCCTCGGCCAGGGTGGGTTTGGGACTGTTTATCAGGCGCGTCAGGTCGCGACGGGCCAGCTCGTCGCGATCAAGGTTTTGCAGACGGGGCTGGTTGGCGAGCATGATCGCCGCGTCGCGCGCTTCGAGCGGGAGATCCGGCTCTGCGCGAGGCTCCACCATCCCAACATCGTCCGGCTCGTTGATTCGGGCACCACGGCGGAGAGGCTCCTTTATACCGTCTTCGAGTTCGTCCCGGGGGAGAACCTCGCGGATGTCCTTGCCAGGGAGGGCGCGCTCGATCCGCGTGAGGCCAGGCACCTCATGCTCCAGGTCCTGGATGCGCTGAGCTGCGCGCATGCCCAGGGGGTCGTTCATCGGGACATCAAGCCGGCGAATATCATGGTGGTCCCGACCGGCGCGCGGCGGAACGCGATGGTGCTCGATTTTGGCATCGGCGCGCTCGTCGACGCGATCACGGGCTCGAGGGTGAACAGGACGGCTGCCACGAAGGACGCCGTGTGCACGCCTGGGTATGCCGCGCCCGAGCAGATTCAGGCGATGCGGCCGACCGCTCGCTCCGACCTTTATGCCTGGGGGCTCGTTTTTCTCGAATGCCTCACGGGCGAGCCGGTCATCACCGGCGGCTCCTTGCAAGAGTGCCTCTTCAAGCAGATGAGCCGCGCGCCTGTCCCGATACCCAGGCCGCTCTGGGGCCACCCCCTCGGCGAGCTCTTGCGGGAGGCGACGCTCAAGGACGTCCGGCAGCGTAATGTCGACGCCGAGGGGCTCTTCTGGAGGCTCCAGGCTTGCGACGTGAACGAGCTCGAGCGGGAGGATTTCATCGAGCCCGTCGCCGGGCGGGCGCAGCCGCCGACGACCCTGCCCATGCGGGCCGAGGTCCGCGGCTCGGGCGTGAGGCTCGTCCCGTCGGCGCGTTCGCCCGAGGCCGAGCGCCGGCAGCTCACTGCCCTCTGTCATGGCTTGACGGCGCTCGGGCCGGGCCCCGAAGCCATCGATATCGAGGAGGTCGAGGAGCTCATCAGCCTCGAGCAGGCGAGCTGCGCGGACGTCGTGCGCCGCCACCACGGGCGCTTCGCGGGCTCGCTCGGCGAGGAGGTGCTCAGCTACTTCGGCTGCGATACCACGCCGGAGGACGGCGCCTTGCGCGCTTGTCGCGCCGCGCAGGAGATCTTGTCGAGGGTGCGCAGCCAGAGCGCGTGGTTATCGGCGAAACGAGGGATCCGCCTCGAGGTCCGGATCGGCTTGCATACGGGCCTCGTAGGAACCCGCGACATCGGCGGCCCAGCACACGCGCTCGGCACCACCCCCGGGATCGCCGCGCGCCTGAGCGCGCTCGCGGTCCCCGACACCATCGTCCTCAGCAGCACGACCGCGCGGCTCCTCGGGGGCCATTTCGCGCTCGTGTGTGGCGGGACGTTGCCTGTCGAGGGGCAAGGCCGCCTCGTCGAGGTCTTCCTCCTGCGAGGCGAGCCGGTGAACGGCTAGGGTTTGCGACGCCGACATACGGCCCGAGACCGTCCCGCACAGGGGAGGTTCTCCTCGGCGAGAATGGCGCGCCCCGCCCTCGCGAGGGACACGATTTCTGTTAAGCTCCCCGCCTTCGTATTCGGGTCACCACGCTCTTGCTTCCGCCATCTGCGACGGATGGGCGATATGAACAGAGTCTTGCGATTCGCGCCGCACGTTCGCCCAGCGCGCCTGGGCACGGAGGGGCTCGTGCTCCTCGGGGAGCACGACGAGGAGATCCTGCAGGGGCGCCTGTACGCGCTCGTCGCGCCCCTCGTGGACGGTATACGCACGAATGCGCAGATCATCGCGGCCCTCCGGGGGAGGGCCACTGCGGTCGAGGTGTATTACACGCTCACGCTGCTCGAGCGGAGCGGATATTTGACCCCTGCCTCGCTCGTGCCTCCGGGCGAGGACGCCTTCTGGCGCTCGCTCGGGGCCTCCGGGGAAGCCGCGACCGAGCGCCTCTCGGGGACGCCCGTGACGGTCGAGGCGCTCGCAGGCCTGGATTCGAGTCCATTCTGTGAATCGCTGCGGGCGGCGGGCGCGAGGGTCGGGGCCGGGGCTCGGCTGCGGGTCGTGCTCGTCGGGGATTACCTCGCGCCCGAGCTCGCGGAGATCCATCGGCAGGCCCTCGCCGAGGGCCTCTGCTGGGTGCCCGTGAAGCCGTCCGGGGCAGCGCCCTGGATGGGGCCGGTCTTCCACGCGGGTGGACCGTGCTGGGATTGCATTGCCTTCCGGATTCGCGCGAATCGCCCCGTCCAGACGTCCCTCGAGCGTGACGGCGCTCTGCCCGCGTCGTCCTCCCCGCGCCCGGCGAGCTCCGCCGGCCTGGCCGCGGCGCACGCGTTCGCGGCGCTCGTGATCGCCCGATGGATCACGGGCGGCGGGTGGAGCGAGATCGAAGACCACGTCTGCGTCCTCGATTTTGGTCGCCTCACGCTCGAGAAACACGCCGCGCAGAGGCGCCCGCAATGCCCGACCTGCGGAGACCCGGGCCTCGTGAAGCGGCGGGCCGCTGCGCCGATGGTGTTCGAGCGCCGCGCGCGGCTCGCCGCTCGGGACGGGGGGAGCCGCGTGATCTCGCCGGAGGAGACCTTCGCGCGTCATCGGCATTTGATCAGCCCCGTGACCGGGGTCCTCTCCCGCGTGGAGCCCGTCGCCGGGCGCGACGGTCCGCCGTGGTTCCTCCACGCGGCACATTATCCCGTGGCGCCGGCGACAGGCGCGCGGGCTCCGAGGTACTTTCGTGCCGTGGCGGGTGGCAAGGGGCGCAACGCAGCGCAGGCGCGGACGAGCGCGCTTTGTGAGGGAATCGAGCGGGTGAGCGCCATCTTCCAGGGAGACGAGCCCACCCTCCGCGCCCGATGGGCCGATCTGGGCGACGAGGGCGTCCACCCGCACGAGCTCCTCGGCTTCAGCGACTCCCAGTACCGGACGCGCGACGCGTGGAACACCGCCGCGCGGAGCGCCAGATGGCATGTCCCGCTGCCCTTCGACGAGCGGCGCGAGATCGACTGGACGCCGGTATGGTCCCTCGCGACGCAGCGGCGACGGTATCTGCCGACGGCTTGTTGTTATGATCAGGTCCCGGTCGCCCCCGGGGAGCGCTTCTGCGTGTACAGCTCCAATGGTCACGCGGCCGGCAATTGCCTGGAGGAGGCCGTCCTGCACGGCTTCTTCGAGCTCGTCGAGCGCGACGCCGTCGCCATCTGGTGGTACAACCGGCTGCGCCGACCCGGGGTCGATCTGGCGAGCTTCGGTGATCCTTTTTTCGAGGAGGTCGAGGCCGCATACCGTTCGTCGGGTCGGACGCTCTGGGTCCTCGACATCACGACCGACCTCGGAATCCCGGTCTTCGCCGCGCTCTCGGCCGCGCGGGAAGACGGAGGGCTCGATGCCGGCTTCGGCTGTCATCTCGACGTCCATGTGGCCGCGCAGCGCGCGCTCACGGAGCTGAACCAGGTCCACGACCCCGCGGGTCAACGGCCGCCGCTCCTCGACGTGCGAATGCTCGAAGACCGGAGCTTTTTGATCCCCGCCGACGACACGCCGCCCCGGAGGGGCAAAAAGGCCCCGCGCGCCCTCGAGGGGAGCGACCTCGCCGCGGACGTCCTTGCTTGCGTGCAGATCGCGGCCCGCGCAGGCCTCGAGACGCTCGTGCTCGACCAGACGCGGCCCGACCTCGGCCTCTGCGTCGTCAAGGTGACGGTCCCCGGGCTCCGGCATTTCTGGCCTCGTTTCGGGCCAGGGCGGCTTTATGACGTGCCGGTGCGCCTGGGGTGGCGAGATCGCGCCCTCGACGAGGCCGAGCTCAACCCGGTTCCATTCTTGACCTGAGGAGGGAGCATGCTGATCGACGCGGATCGTCACGTCATCGAGCCGATCGACATGTGGGCGCATTACCTGGAAGAGCCCTTCCGCGAGCGCGCGCCCTATTTCCTCGACGTCGGCAGCGGCCTCCAGACGCGCAGGCTGATGCTCGATGGCGAGCCCGTCCATCACAAGCTCTCCGAGCGCGCCGTTCGCGAGCTCGCCGCCGTCGGGACACGACGAGGCCCCGAGTTATGGGCGGGCAGGGACCCCGCCGCGCAGCTACGGGCGATGGATCGAGCCCACGTCGACATCGCCCTCCTCTTTCCGACGAACACGCTCTCCCTGCTCGGGATCGACACGCTCGACCCCGCCTTGGCCGGCGCCATCACCCGCGCATACAATCGATGGCTGCACGATTTCTGCGCTCACGATCCGGCGCGGCTCCGAGGCGTCGGGGTGGTGAACGTCCACGACCCGGCCGCCATGGTCGAGGATCTCGCGTGTTTCGCGGCGTGGGGGTGGAGAGCGGTGGTGCTGCGGCCGAACCCGGTGAAGGGGCGAATCCTGAGTGATCCCGCCCATGAGCCTTTCTGGGCCGCGTGCGAGCGTCTCGACGTGGCGGTCGCCCTCCACGAAGGCGCGCACGCGCGTGTCCCCAGCGCGGGGGCGGATCGATTCGAGACCCGCTTCGCCTTGCACGCATGCTCGCACCCGATGGAGCAAATGATGGCGCTGCTCGCGCTGATCGAAGGGGGCGTGCTGGAGCGGCACCCGGCCCTGCGCGTCGCGTTCCTCGAGGCCGGCTGCGGGTGGCTGCCGTACTGGTTGTGGCGGCTCGACGAGATCGAATACCGGAACCTCTCGGGTGAGGTCGCGGAGAACGTCCGCCGAAGACCTTCCGAGTATTTCCGGCGGCAGTGTTTCGTCGCCATCGAGCCCGACGAGCCCTATCTCCCGGAGCTGGTCCGGTATCTCGGCGAGGACAACCTGATCTTCGGGACGGACTTTCCCCACCTCGATCACGACAGCGACATCACGGAAAAACTCGCCCCGCTGGGCCAGCAGCTCCCCGGGGGCGTGCTCGAGAAAATTCTGTGGGACAATCCGGCCCGCCTTTACAGCGTACAATGACTCAGCAGGGGACCCAGAAACCCGGCACCTCCCTCATCATATCCATGTCCATCTCCACCATCGCCGCCTTCATCGGCGCCCTCTGCCTCCTGTCAGGGCCCGGGGGAAGGAGGTCGGGCTTCGCCGGCAGCGCCAGCTTGTAGGGGGCGGGTTTTCCGGGTTGACTGTCCACGATCTCCAGATGGATGTCGCGCGGGAGCTTGTAGTCGAAGTACTCCTCGAGCGCCTTCGCAGGGTCCGCGATCAGCGCCTGCTTGAAGGTCTCGTCGTCCCACGCCTTGACGACCGCCTTGATCCATACCTCGGAGAAATCATCAACCGCGACGTCCTCGATGTCCGTCTCCGTGGCCGCTCCCCCCTCGGGAGCTTCGAGCTTCTCCGTGTCCGACGCGGAGGCAGAGGACGATAACACGAGCGCCATCGCCGCGAGCGCCCAGAGGTCAGGCTTCCTTCTCATGACAGCTCTCCTTTCCACGGTCTCCGAACGGCTGCGCCCCACGTCGCCCGCTCGTTCGTCTGGGCCGAACATGGGACGGCGCCTCCGCCGGTCAAGCGACCAGCGTTTGACCTCGAATTCCGTTTCCTCGGGTTCAGCGGCGCTGCGAGGAGCCGCCGAGCTCCACGAGGAGCGCGCGGGCCTCTTTCAGATCCGCGGTCCCGAAGCCCTCCGAAAACCCCCCGAGGACCTCTTCCAGCCTCCGCCGCGGCTCGTCGATCCGGCCCCGGGGCACGAGGATACGGCAGAGCGCCATCGTGGCGCGTAGCTCCGGCATTCGCGCCCTTTGCGCGCGGGCGACGTCGATCGCCTCCCGAAAGCGATGCTCCGCTTCGCCGATCGCGTCGCCGCCGCGCCGAAGCAGGTACGTACCCAGCAAGCGGTTCAGCTCGGGCACGTAATAAAACTCGCGCGACTTCATGGCGAGCGCGAGCGCCTGCCGGAGGCGCGCGATCGCGTCGTCGAGCCGCCCCCGCGCGGCCTCGGACTCGGCCACGAGCGAGCTCCAGTAGGGGATCGCCGCATCCCCGCCGAAGGAGCCGAACTTCACGAGGCAGCGCGCAGCCGCTTCGAGGTCATGCTCGACCCACGCGCCGAGGGCGGCCCCGCCGACGTTCCAGGGCTCGAGGCCCATCCGCTCGCCGAGCTCGACGAGCTCGGTCGCCACCGCCCGGACGTGCTCCGGCTCGCGCCGATAATGCCAGAGGCCGCCGACGTACAGCAGCGCGAGGCCTAGGCTGTTGGCGTGCTCGAGCTCGCGAGCCCAGGCAATGGCGGCTTCACCCTGCGCGAGCGATTGCTCCGGATATCCCAGGAGCCATAACACCAGGGAGAGCATCGCTCGGGCATGGACCCCGAGATCGGCGCCGAGGATCACGGCATACCGGCGGTGCTCCGCGGGATCATAGAGCGACACGGCGCGCTCGAGCCGGGCCCGAGCCTCCTCGAAGCGACCCGCGAAGAAGAAGCATTCCCCCAGCGCGATCAGGGCGGCCGCCTCCTCCGCAGGCTCCTTCCTGCGTGTCGCCGCGGTGTGCAGCTCTTGCGCCATCGACATCGGCTCCTCGCGGGACCCCAGGTTGTGATAATAAAAAAACAAGGTCCACGAGGTGACGAAGGCGAGCGGGTGATCGCCGAGCTCGGCCATGATGTCCTGGGAGCGCCGCGCGACCGACAGGGGCTCCGTGGCGCCGTAGCCACGCGTGGCCATCAGCGCAGGCATCAACAGCCCATTCAGCTCGAGCTCGACGGTCGCCCGCTCTCGCGCGTCCTCGACGGCCGAAAGCCAGCCCAGCGCCTGCCTGGCGTGCACGATCGCCTCCCGGTTGGCCGACCGTTGCATCGCGCCCATGACCGCTTTTTGCGCGTATCCAATGGCCCGCCGCTTCTGCTCCGAGGCCGCGAGGTGATAAGCGAAGAGCTCGGGCCGCCCCTCGGGGATGTCGGGGAATTTCTCCTCCAGCACCGTCGAGATACGCGCGTGCACGTCCCTTCGTGATCGCCTCAGCATCGACTCGTACGCCGCGTCCCGGACCAGGAGGTGCTTGAACTGGTAGACCGGGTTTCGCAGCCGCCGCTTGCAATACACGAGCTCGGACGCCACGAGCTGGTCGAGGTGCTCGCAGAGCTCGTCGGGCTCGAGGAGGCTGACCGCGCCGAGCAGGTCGAGCGTGAATTCCCGACCAATGGCGGCGGCCACCTGGGCCGTCTCCTTGGCCCGGCCGAGACCGTCGAGGCGCGCCGTGAGCAGGTCCCGCAGCGTGCTCGGGATGCTGAGCTCCGAGAGCTGACCGGCGAGCTCGTAGCGGCCCGCCTTCTCCACGAGGGCGCCCGATTCGATCATCATACGGACGAGCTCCTCCACGAAGAGCGGCACCCCATCGGTGCGGGCGGCGATACGGTCGAGCACCTCGGGCGGCAAGATACGCCCACCGGACGCCACCGCGGCCATTTGCTCGACCTCGGGCCGACCGAGCCGCTCGAGCTGGACGTGGTGCACCGCGGAGGGCGACCAGCGCGTCACGAGCTCGCGGCGCGCGCAAAAGAGGGCGTAGACACGCGCCGAGGCGAGCTCGCCCGTGAGCTGCGCGAGGAGCTCGAGCGTGCTCGGATCCGCCCAGTGCAGGTCCTCCACCAGGAGCACGAGCGGATCCCGCTCGGCCATCTCGAAGAGCAACGAGAGGACGGCATTCCGCGTGAGATCCCGCAACTTCTGCGGCGAGACGTCGAGCGGCGCCCACCGCTCGGGCAATGGGATCGACAGGAAGGACGCGAAGAGGGGCATGGCCTCGGCGAGATCGAAGCCATGTCTCGCGAGCAGCACCTCGAGCCGCGCAGCGCGGTCCTCGGGGGCCGCCTCTCGCCCCGGCCAGAGGAGCCGCGTCAATGCGTCGATGATCGGGAAAAACGGGCTGTTCGTCGTGCGCGGCGTGCAGCGGCACTCGAGCCACGCATGCGCCTCGCCGCCAATTCGCTCCCGGAGCTCGTGGACCAGGCGGGATTTCCCGATGCCCGCCTCGCCGCTCACGACGACGGCCTGCCCAGCGCCGCCGCGCACCCGGCCCCAGCGCTCGAGCAGGGCCTCGATCTCCCGCGCGCGGCCGACCAGAGGAGCCGCCCTGGCCCCCTCCGGCTCCCCCTGCTGGAGCAGGTAAAGCTCCACCGGGGCCGCGGCATTGCCGAGCGGTTGCTCCCCGCCCTCGTCGAACGCAAAATGGCCGCGGAGCAGCCGGTGCGTGCTCTCGCTCGCCAGAATGGCCCCGGGCTGCGCCAGCCGGCTCAGCCGGCACGCGAGCTTCGGCGTATCACCGATGACGTATCCGCCGCCCGTGGTCAAAGGCTCATGTAACTCGCGGGCGACGACCATACCGGTATGAATGCCGACGCGGAGCTCGGCGCGCACGCCGCGCGTGGCCTCGAGCGCCGCGCTCACCCGGCGGATCTCGTCCATCGCGGCGAGGGCCGCCTGCGCGGCTCGCTGGGCGTCGTCCTCGCGCGCGGCGGGATAACCGAAATAGAAGAGGACCGCGCCGCCGAGCGCGCCCGCGACGTGCCCGCCGCGCTCCTGCGTGATCCGGACACACGCCTCCTGCTCCGCGCCGAGGATCTGGTCGAGCTCCTCGAGATCCACGGCGCCGGGCTTCACGCTCACGGCCGTCAGCGAGCAACACACCGCCGTGATCTGCCGCCGCTCTCCCTCGATCAACCGCGCGCGCCCCGCGCCGCCGCCGTCCGCGGTCGAAGGCCGCGTCGTCCAGGCGCTCGGCGCGAGATCGCCGAGATCGATGGCCTCGAGTTCGCGCAGGAGCTTCTCCGCCGTGACGCTGCGCGCGGCCGGATCCTTCTCGGTCGCGCGCCGGAGCAAGCGCCCGAGCGGGTGGTCCGCGATCCTCGCGGGAATGGGGATGGGCTCGGGCGAGAGCTGCGCGGCCATCACCTCGGCCATGGTCGCGCCCGGGGCGGCTCGCTTGCCGGTGAGGCATTCCAGGAACATGAGCCCCCACGCGTACAGATCCGATCGCCGGGTCAGCGGCAATCCGCGGAGCTGCTCGGGCGCCGCATAAGCGGGCGTCCCGAGCGACTCGTGGGACATCGTGATCCGGCGCTTTCCTCGGCGCGCCTCCTCCATGAGCGCGCCGACGCCGAAATCGAGGACGAGCACGTTTCGCCGCGCGCCGGTGGTCGTGACGAGCAGGTTCTCGGGCTTGAGGTCCCGGTGCACCACGCCGCTCGCGTGCGCGCAGGCGAGGGCGTCGAGGACCTGCAACATGAAATGCTGCGCCTCGAGCGGGTTCAGGCGGCCTTCTTCGGCGAGCACCTTGGCGAGGTCCTTCCCGGGCACGAACTCGAAGACCGAATACACGAGCCCCTCGTCGGCCCGCCCCGAGTCGAGCAGGTGCACGATGTTCGGGTGGTGCATCTGCGCGCAGATATGCACCTCGCGGTGGAAACGCGCGATTCTTCGCTTGTTCAGCGCCTGCGAGCCACCACCCTCCACGACGCGTAACACCTTGACGGCGACCGGCTGGTGGGTGGTCAACTGCCGCGCCTTGTACACGGTGGAGAACGCGCCCTCGCCCAGCACCTCGAGGAGCTCGTAGCGCCCTGCGAGCGTCGCGCTCTCCGCGATTCGTTTCCCGCGCATGCCGCCCATCTCGCCCGCTCCCTGGAACCGCCGTTCCGGTCTGCGTCCTCGCCCGGCGTATCGGGTCCAAGACTAGAACGGGCGTCACGAACCACAATACGGCGCCACGCAAAGGTGCGGCCCGGCGCCCCTCACGCGACCCGCGGCACCACGTTCGCGCGCGCGAGCTCCTCGACGAGCTCGTCCGCGAGCGCTCGTGTCACGGCCTTCATCGATCCGGTCCGCCGGAAGAGCTCGATCTGCCGCATGCTCGAGCTCCCCCGCGCGAGCAGGCCCTCGGCGCGCGCGAGATCCGCCTGCTCGCCCAGCGCGCGCGCCTCCGGCGAGACCAGGGCGAACAGGTCCTCGGCGATCCCCCGCAGCGGCCGCGAATGCCCCTCGGCGTCGATGACGAGCTCGGCCTCGAGCCCGTCTCTCGAAGCTCGATAACAGTTTTCTTTCTCGATCCACCAGGGTACGCGCCGAGGCAGGCGCGGATCGGGCGCCCGGTCCTCGATCACGAGCACGAGGAGCGAATGCACGAGCGCGCCGAGCGAGAGCGCGTCCTCGACCGTGGGCTGCGCATCCATGATCCGCACCTCGAGCGTGCCGAGGTCGGGGCGCGGGCGCAGGTCCCAGTGGATGTCGCGGTACGATTCGAACATCCCCGCCCGCTCGGACACGTCCACGAAATGCAAAAACGCCGCCCAGTCGTCGAACGCGGGGGCGCTCCCGCTCGTGCGCGTGGGCGCGAGCAGGCAGCGCCGGAACGAGGCGAACGACGTCTCCCGCCCGTGATGAGCGGGCGACGAGGCCGAGAGCGCGAGCAGGACGGGCAAGACCGAGCTCACCAGGCCCATCACGCGTATCGCGACCTCCCCCGACGGCATGCCCACGTGGACCTGGAGCGCATAGGCGATCTGCGTATTCGCCAGATACCCGTTCCTGCGCTGCATCACGAGGTACCGCGGCAATGGAGTGACGGAGACGAGGCGCTCGCAGAAGGGGTGCGTGCCCGCGCCGACGAGGGTCACGCCGAGCCGCGCCGCGGCCTCCTGGACACGGGAGACCTTCTCGACGAGGGCGCCACGAAGGAGCGCCGTCGACGCCATCGGGGCCGTGACGACCTCCACGCAGGGCTCGATCGCCTCGGGTTTGACGAGGGGATCAAGAGGGAGGAGCTCGAGCAAGGGCAAGATGCCGTCGTGCAGATCGAGGGTCTCGTGGTGGACGAGCTGCCATTCGAGCTCGAGGCCGACCGTGGGCGGGCTCGGCTGGAAATCGCGGATCATCATGGGCGCCTCGGCCTCGGCCCCGGTAACGAGCGCTGTGCCTCGCGCACGACCTCCGCGAAGAAGGACGCGCCGAGCGGCAATACGTCCTCGTCCACGGTGAAGGCGGGGCTATGCAAGGGGACGTAGTCCCAGCCCTGCTTGCGCGCGCCCAGGCGGACGAAGCAGCCGGGCGTCTCGTGCAGGTAATAGGCGAAATCCTCCGAGCCCATGCTGGGGTGCTCCTGGGGCAAGACGTCGCGCGCGCCGAAGACGCGTTCGCCCGCGCGGCGGCATATCGAGGCCTCGAGCGCGCTGTTCACCACGGGAGGATATCCCTCGAAGAGCTCGACGGTGACGTCCGCGCCGTGCAAGGCGCCCGCGGCGCCGGCCATGCGGCGAATGCCGTGGAGCACGCGGGCTCGGGCCGCCGGGACGGTCGTGCGAATGCTCCCCTCGAGCAAAGCCTCCTCGGCGATGACGTTCGCCGCTGTGCCCGCCTGCACGCGGCCGATGGTGACCACCGTGGGGTAGAGGGGATCGGCCTCGCGCGAGACCAGCGTTTGCAGCGCTGAAATCAAGAATCCCGCGACGATCACCGCGTCCACGGTCTCGTGCGGGCGCGCGCCGTGCCCGCCCTTGCCGCGGACGCGCAGGACGAACCGGTCCGACTGCGCCGTGACCACGCCCTCGGTGACCATGATCTGCCCGGTGTAATAATGGTGGGTGACGTGGGCGCCGAAGATGGCGGAGACACGGGCGAGCGCGCCGGACTGCATCACGACGCGCGCCCCGCCGCCGTGCTCCTCGGCGGGCTGAAAGACGAGCACCACGTCCCCCGCGGGCCTCTCGCCTCGCGCGAGCAGCCGCGCCGCCCCGAGCACCATGGTCATGTGCGCGTCGTGGCCGCAGGCGTGCACGCGCCCCGGATGCTGCGAGGCGAAGGGCAGGCCCGTGGACTCGTGGCCCGGCAATGCATCCATCTCCGCGCGCAGCGCAATGACGGGGGCCGCCGGGTCGCGTCCCTCGATCCGGCCGACCACGCCCGTCCCGCGCCCGCCGTAGGTCGCGGCGATCCGGAGGCGCGAGAGCTCCTGCAGGAGGAGACCGGCGGTCCTCTCCTCCAGGAACGCGAGCTCGGGTATCTGGTGCAGCCCGCGCCGAAGGGCGACGAGCTCGTCGAGGAAGACACGAGTCTCCGGGATGTCCATGAGGGGCCTGCCACGGTGCGGCTCGGCAAATGCCGCGGCCTCGACAGGCACGTAGAGCCAAACGCGGGGAAAGGAAGCGGCGAACCCGAATGGCCTCGCGCGCCCTCGAGGTCGAGCGGCGCCGCGCGGCGCCTGGTCCGGTTCGTGCCCGGTTTCTTGCGAAGAGAGGACGACGATGCAGAAGCGATTCGCCTTTACGCCGGCCCTGCTCGCCGCGGCGGCGCTGTCCGCTGCGGCGTGCGACAGGAGGGCGCCGCCCCCGGCCCCGACCTCCCCGATCACGAGCGTGAACGACCTCATGCCCGGGGCGAGGGTCGGCGTGCAGCGGGGCACGACCGGCGCTTTTTATGCGGAGGACACGCTCGCGCCGAGGGGCGTCGAGATCGTGACCTTCCTCAAGGCCCCCGACATGTACAACGCGCTCGAGGCGGGTCGGATCCAGGCGATCATCAACGACCTGCCGATCTCCGAAGACGTCGTCGAGAGGAAGCCCGCTCTCGAGATCGTCCAGCGGATCGACAATGGTGAAAAGTATGCATTCGCCGTCGACAAGGAGAACACGGCGCTCCTCCACGGCATCGACCAGGCGCTCGGGAACCTCTTCGCCGACGGCACGTACGAGGCGATCTTCACCAAGTATTTCCCCGGGCAGCCGCTCCCGTCGTCCGCGGGAGAGGCGACGGCCGTGCCCTTCTCCGGCTGCCCCTCGCTCTCGACGGTGCAGCCGAAGACGCTGACGATCGGCTCGGACATCCCGTATCCGCCCTTCGAATACTTCACCGAGAGCGGCGAAACGACAGGGTTCGACGTCGAGCTCATGGAAGCCGTCGCCCGGGAGCTCTGCCTCACGCCGAAATGGGTGAACACGAACTTCGACACCATCTTCACGAGCCTCTCGGCGGGCAGGTTCGACGCGGTCGCCGCGGCGGTGACCGCGTACGCGCCGGAGGGCTCTCCCTCGCATGCCACGGTGGAGGCCCGGCAGAAGATCGTGTCTTTCACGAAGCCCTATTATTCGGCCCTGCAGGCGCTGACGGTGAAGGCGAGCGATTGAGTGCACAAGAACGGGACAACGGCGCCACGTCCGATACGAGGTATCGCCGCGCTCCGCGAGGGGAGCCGGCCCCTCGGGGTGGTGAGCGCGGCCGTCGGGGGGCTCGCCCTCATGGTCGTGCTGGGGGGCACCACCTTCGTGCTCGCCAAGGGCGGGATGAGCCACGAGGACCGGATCGCGGCGGCGCTGCAATCGAGTGAGCTCTTCGCGGTCCTCGTGTCCGGGAGCCTGCTCGGCGCGGTCGCCACGGCGCTCGGCTTCGGGACCTACCGGCGCATGCCGACCCGGATATCACGGGAGGAGGCGATCGCCGGCGCGGTGCTGGGCCTTCAGGCTGCGCTCTCTGGCCTCGTTTTGCTCTGGTTCGTCCATGGCGACATGGAGAGGTTCGCCCGCAATTTCCTGAGCTTCGAGCAGATCGTACCGCATTCCGAGGCCTTCCTCCGCGGAGCTGGAAACACGCTCGTCCTGGCCGGCGCGGGCGAGCTCTTCGGGGTGATCCTCGGCCTCGTCCTCTCGCTGTTCACGATGTCCAGGCGAGCGGTCGTGCGGGCCCCGGCGCGGGTGTACATCAACCTCTTTCGAGGGACGCCGCTCCTGCTCCAGCTCTCCTTGATCTATTTCGGCCTGGCCCTCGGCCTGGGCGTGAACATGTCCGCCTACACGGCCGCCATTCTGGCGTTTTCGCTCAACACGGGCGCATACTCCGCGGAGGTGTTCCGGGCGGGCATCCAGTCGATCGAGCGCGGCCAGATGGAGGCGGCCCGGGGGCTCGGGCTCGGCTACATGCAATCGATGCGGTACGTCGTCGTGCCCCAGGCCGTGCGGCGGGTCATCCCGCCCCTCATGAACGAGTTCGTCATCCTGATCAAGGACACCTCGCTCATCGCCTTTCTGGGGCTGTCCTACGCGCAGCGCGACCTGTTCTCCGTCGGCTCGCAGGGCTACTCGCAGTACTTCAATGCGACGTTTTATGTCGCTGCCGGCCTCGGCTATCTCGTCGTCACGTTGCCCCTGATCCGGCTCGTGAACTGGGCCGAGAAGCGGATGCGAAGCGGCATTCCGGGGGTGGGGGGATGAGCCGCGACGCGCATGCCCTCGCGTGGCCGGCGGGCCCGGTCCCGGCGGGCGCGCCGCTCATCCGGCTCGAGGGCATCCACAAATGGTTCGGGGATCTGCACGTGCTGCGGGGGATCGACCTCGACCTCGCGCAGGGCCAGGTCCTCGTGGTGATCGGCACCTCCGGATCGGGCAAGTCCACGCTCCTGCGCTGCATCGACATGCTGGAAGAGCCGAGCGCGGGCCGCGTCTGGTTCAAGGGCCGCGACATCACGGACGTCCGCGTGAACCTGAACGAGGTCCGGACCCACATGGGAATCGTGTTTCAGGCCTTCAACCTCTTTCCCCACAAAACCGCGCTTGGGAACATCACCCTGGCGCTGGAGAAGGTGCTGCACATGCCCCGGGCGCAGGCCCGGGAGCGGGCGATGGAGGAGCTCGCGCACGTGGGTTTGTCCCACAAGGCGGACAACCATCCAGGGCAGCTCTCCGGGGGCCAGCAGCAGCGGGTGGCCATTGCACGAGCCCTCGCCATGCGCCCGGACCTGATCCTGTTCGACGAGGTCACCTCGGCGCTCGATCCCAAGCTGGTGGCCGAGGTGCTCGAAGTGATGAAGCGGCTCGCCTCGGAGGGGACGACCATGGTCGTCGTGACACACGAAATGGCATTCGCGCGGGAGGTGGGAACGCACCTCGTGTTCATGGACGAGGGCGTCATCGTGGAGCAGGGGGAGCCGAAGGTGGTGTTCGACGATCCCCAGGACGAACGGACGCGGCGGTTTTTATCTCAGGTGCTCTGAGGCCGGCGCAGCCCTTGCGCCTCCTGTCGAAGGTTCTCAGAAAAAGGCGAGCGACATGTCGGAGACATCCATGACCGGGCGAATCGGACGCATCAAGGGCAGCATCTCGGATGCACGATCGGGGAGGCTGATGTTCGTATCGCACTGCATCCTCAACCAGAACGCCTGCGTGCGCGGTCTCGCGAGCCAGCCGGCCGTCATTCGGGAGATCGTGGACCTGCTTTTGGAGAACGAGGTGGCCTTCTTCCAGATGCCGTGTCCGGAGGTCTCGTACATCGGCTCGCAGCGCTGGGGGCAGACGAAGCAGATGTACGGGTCGCCCATGTTCCGGCGGCATTGCCGGAAGATCGCGGAATACGTGTGCGATCAGGCGCAGACGTATCTGGACAACGGACACGACGTCATTGGCTTCGTCATGCGGGACGGGAGCCCGACGTGCGGGCTGCGTTGCGCGGCCGTGAGCGCGGATGAGGAGCAGGTGTGGGGCGGTATGGTGTGGAATGCCTGCCCGCTTCAGCGCTTCGGAGACACGCCCGGCGTCTTCACGGAGGAGCTGATGGCCGAGCGCGAGCAGCGCGGGCTGACCCGGGTCCGCTTGTTGAGCCTGCCGGAGGTGGAGGAGGCAGGCTCCTTCCAGGAGCGATTGGAGGAAATCCGGAACGCCATCCAGGGGACCGCTGCCGTGAGCCCGACGGGGTAGCGCCCCCCCCTGGCGCTCATGGTACGCGCACGCCGCAGCGGTCGCGGAGGACGCTGCGGAGGGCGTCCAGACCTTCGATTTTCGCCTCGTCGACGACGGTCTCGTCGGCGGCGTAACGGCGGAACCGAGAGCCCCAGAGCTCGATCCGGCCGCCCTCGCGGAGGGGCTTGCACCACAGGGGGCATTGCGTGGAGAAGACGTCCGGGCTCGTCGACGTGTAGTAATTGAGGACGTCGTAGTCCGCGGCGAAGTATCGCGCCTCGGTGAAGAAGTACTGGTCCTCCCAGGGGGCCGGCGGCAAGCCAACCTGCACGTACCAGCCCTCGCCAGGGAGGACAATCGCCCGGCGGCCGGCGTCGCCGCGGCGGAGGCGGTGGAGGACCGGCGCGGCGTCGGCGACCGTGGCGAGGTGCTGGAGGGCGATCGGCGCCATCGGGCAACGGGGTCCGAAGCCGACGTCGACGAGGTAGCGGGCGTCGTCCAGGTCGACGAAGAGGATCATGTGCGTGAGCGGCTGGAGGACGAGGCGGTCGGGGTCGGCGCCGACCGGCTGGAGGTGCGAGAGCACCCGCGCTGCCCCGGTCGTCATGCGAAAGCCGAGGTCGACGAGGAGACGGGCGAAGAGGGTGTTGAGCTCGAAGCAATAGCCGCCGCGGCCGGGCGCGCCATCGACGATCTTGGTGACCAGCGCGTCGTGGTCGAGGCGGATCGGAGCGCGGAGCTCCGGCAAATGGAGGCAGAGGTTTTCGAAGGGGAAAGTCAGGAGGTGCCGACGCTGGAGGTCGGCGAGCGCGTCGAGGGTCGGTCGCGGCGGGCCGGCGAAGCCGAGGCGGGCGAGATAACGCGGCAGGTAGGTGGTGGACATCGAGTCACCGAGGGTCACGGCTCCTCCCGGAGCGGATCCTGGGATCGATCTCGGGCCAGCCCCATCGCCTGACCATCTGGCCGCTCCGGATCCGCGCTGCTCGAAGGGTGGGAAGGGACGGAGGAGGTCGGCGGGAGCGCGAGGGGGTCGCTCAGCGGCTCACGTTCGCGCGCAGCCCGCGTTCGAGGCCGCTCGATCGGCGTCGAACGAAGAAGAGGGCCGCGAGCAGCGCGGTGAGGCCGGCGCCGCCCGCGCTGGAGCCCGCGGACTCGACGCGGCAGCCGCAGCTCGCGGACGCGCCGCTCCCGGCCGGCGCGCCGCCCATGCCGCCCATGCCGCCCATGCCGCCCATGCCGCCCATGCCGCCCATGCCGCCTTCGCCCGCTCCGCCGGCCCCGACGAAATTGCCGGTGGATGACGAGTTCGCCATCGAGGGCGGGATGACGACGCATTGACCGCCCTCGCAAGCCTCTCCCGGCGGGCACATGACGCCGTCGCAGAGGTCGACGCAGGCCCCCGCCTTGCAATGGGTGCCGGCCTCGCATTCCACGCCGAGGCACGTGGTCTCCACGCATTGCCCGCTGTCCACATGGCAGCTCTCGCCCGTGGGGCACGTCCGGCACGCGCACCCGGCGATGCAGACGCCGCTCACGCACACCTGGCCGTCTCCGCAGGTGACGCCCGCGCACGGATCCACGCAGTGATCACCGCTGCAGACCTGGCCCGCGGGGCAAACCACGCCGGCGCAGGGAGCGCGGCACTCGCCGCCGTGACAAACCTCGCCCGACGGGCATACCACGTTCGCGCAGCTCTCCTCGATGCACAGGCTCCCCTTGCACACGAACGAGGGGAGGCAGGGAAACTCGCCGGACTCGCAGGACGCGACGCAGGTGCCGCTGCTGCACACCATCTCCGGCGGGCACGTCGCGTCATCGTCGATCAGGCCGTCACAATCGTTGTCGACGGCGTCACACGCCTCGGCCTGGGCGCCGGGCTGAAGGACGGGCTTGCAAATGAGGTTTCCCTGCGCG
This sequence comes from Polyangium spumosum, assembly GCF_009649845.1. Lineage (NCBI taxonomy): Bacteria > Pseudomonadati > Myxococcota > Polyangiales > Polyangiaceae > Polyangium > Polyangium spumosum. Next base: position 46,940 of record NZ_WJIE01000018.1, on the reverse strand, counting down.
TCGCAGTCGGAGATGCCCCTGGCGCACACCCCCTGCGCGTCGGGCACGTCGCAGGGCTGGCCGGCGCCGGGGCAGGCGACGCCGGTGAAACGGAAGAGAAAATCCTCGTAGTCGAGGTCGTTGCCGTTGACGCCCTCCGCTCCCGCCGCGTCCTTGAAGTCGAGATCCTCGAAGCCGAGGTAGATCGTGCTCTCGAGCATCTTCGATTTGTAGAGCAGCGTCGAGTACCAGGGCCCCGGGTTCGAGCAGAGCGTGCAGGTGACGTTGAACCGGTGCTCGGTGTAGTGATACTGCGTCGCGTTCGCGTTGCCGGAGCCATTCGGGTTGGGGATCAGCACGAAGCCGATGTAGCCCCCCTTGTAGGCCGGATGCTCACGGATCGAGACGGCGTTCAGGTTGAGCTGGTCGGCAGGCGGCAGGCTGCCCGAGAACGGGAAGAGGATCTGGATGTCGCTCTCCGGCGCCGCCACGTTGAGGTTCGCGCCGAGGTCCACGGGGACGTACTGCGGCGGGTTGTTGCTCGGGATGTTGTCGTCGACGTTGTACCAGCCGACGGCGAAATTGGCGCCGCCCCCCTTGGCGATGTACTTGCCGCTGAAGTCGCAGAGCGGCGAGAACACCTGGGGCTCCACGGCGGCGTCCTGCACCGCGTCAATCCCCTCGTTGATCGAGTCGTTGTTGGCCGATCCGTTGAGGTAGCCGGCCAAGGCAGCGCCCCCGTTCGCGGGGATGACGGTGCCGTTCGGCTGCGTGACGACGGCGAACGCCGCCCCTCCCGCGCAGAGGACCGCGGCGCCGATCAAGGAGGAGACGAGGGGGAACCTGGGAGAGCTCGATCCGAGCATGGAGATCCTTTCCGGCGCGGCCACCGCAGCCAAGGGGAAGAATGCTCCATGATGTTACCACGGGAGCGCCCGCGGATGCGCCTCCTCCCGCGCCCGCGCGCGCGGCGCGGGCCGGGCCCTCAGAAGCCGACGACGATGTTGGGCTGGGCGTCGAAATCGAGCGCGATCTTCGCCGGCGGCGTGGGCGCCATGTTCACGACCACGACCACGTCGATCGGGATGACGACGTCCTGCTTCTGCGCGATGATCGATTTCAGGGACTCGATCGGCTGGCCGGTCACGCTCTTCGTGTACGGCGGCGTCCTCGCGAGGTCTTCCTTCGTCAGGATCGTCGTCCCGAAGGCCTTGCCGTTCAGATCGATCGGGGCAAGCTCCATGCCCGTCGCCCCGTCCCTGACGCCGAGCTTGTTCACGTCGATGTCCACGGACTTGACGAACCGCGCGCCTTCCATTTCGGGCCGGTTCGCGTAGTCGGAGGCCTTCAGCGCGAGCACGTCCTGCCGGAACGAGAAGGTACAAGCGTCGGCGGTGCCGCTCGTGGTCACCGTGTACTTCTTCTCCGGGTCCTCGATGGGGTCGCCGCACTGGAAATCCTGCGGGACGTCGAGCGTCGTGGAGCCGGAAATGGGCGGGATGCCGTCTTCCTTACCGAGCGACAGCTCGGTGAGCTCGGAGATCTGTTCGCAGCCGAAGAGCGGCGCGGCGAGCACGAACGCGGCGAGCAAGCGATGGGACATGGAAGCCTCCAAGGTTGAGAGAAGGCGCTTCACGAGCGCTGCCCCCATGATACAGGCGGCAGGGGCGTCGGCGATAGGAATCGTGGGGCGCCCCCGGCCGGAGACGTCGATGTCCAGGACGGGCGCGAGGCGGAGCCACTCTGCGCGGGCCACGCTCGTCCCCGACGCCGCCGGCGCGCCAGGGTTGACGCGCGCGTGAGCCACGGGTACGGCCGTGGGCACCACCTGGCCCCGTCGAATGGGCCCGGGGGAGGGTCCGACGCCGCCCGCGAGCGGCCAGCGGGCGAACCGCGAATCCACGACAACCAGGGACGAGAAATGAAATATCTACAGACCATCTTCCAGTTCATCGGCGACATGACGTGGGGATGGTCTCTCATACCCTTCTTGATCGTCCTCGGCGCGTTTTTCACCCTGGCATCCGGGTTCGTTCAATTCCGCTTTTTCGGGCGCATGTTCCGGATGTTGTTCCCCGGCCAGAGCCTGCCGGCGGAGGGGCACGTCAGCTCACGTGAGGCGCTGCTGATCAGCGTCGGGGGTCGGGTCGGCGGTGGGAACATCGCGGGCGTGGCCGTCGCCATCACCCTGGGCGGCCCCGGCGCCGTGTTCTGGATGTGGGTGGTCGCGCTGGTCGGCATGGCGACCAGCTTCTTCGAGTGCACGCTCGCCCAGCTCTACAAGCGCGCGGAGGGAGATGGCACGTATCGCGGCGGCCCCGCGCAATACATTCTCCACGGGCTCGGTCCGCAATACAAATGGCTGGCGACCGCGTACGCGATCTCGCTGATCGCGGTCTTCGCCCTGGGCTTCAACGCCTTCCAGGGCAACACCGTCGCCGCCGCGGCGCAGGACAGCCTCGGCTTGAGCAGGATCTGGACCGGGATCGGCCTCGCGATCCTGACCGGCTTTGTCGTTTATGGCGGCATCAAGCGCATTGCGCAGGCCGCCGACGTCGTGGTCCCCATCATGGCCGCCGGCTACATCGGTATGGCGCTGGTCGTCATCGCGCTCAACATCACGCACGTCCCGGCCATGATGGTCACGATCGTCAAGAACGCCTTCGGGTTCGAGGCGGTCGTCAGCGGCGGCGTCGGCGCAGCCATCGCCAACGGCGTTCGTCGCGGGTTGTTCTCGAATGAAGCGGGCCTGGGCAGCGCTCCGAACGTGGCCGCGGTCGCTTATGCGCGCCACCCGGTCAGCCAGGGAATCGTGCAGTCGCTCTCCGTCTTCATCGACACCGTCGTCATTTGCTCCTGCACGGCCTTCGTGATCCTCCTGGGCAACGTCTACGTGCCGGGGGTGGAAGGCGTCGACGGCGTGGCTTTGACCCAGCAATCCCTGAGTTCACACGTGGGCGCATGGAGCCAGTACTTCCTGACGGGCGCCACCCTGCTCTTCGCCTTCAGCTCCATCATCTACAACTACTACCTGGGCGAAAATGCCCTCACGGTCTTCACGGAGCGCACTGAGCCTCGCCATGCCCTGCGCATCCTCATCATCGGGGTGATCTTCGTCGGGTCTTCGGCGCCCAAGGCCACGGAAGTGTTCTTCTTCTCGGATCCCGTGATGGGGATCCTGGCCCTGATCAACCTGCTGGCCATGACCATGTTGTTCCCGATCGGCATGCGGGTCTTGAAAGACTACAAGGACCAGCTCAAGCAAGGGAAGGAACACCCGGTGTTCGAGCCGGCGAAGTTCGCCGACCTGGACATCGACCTGGATGCGTGGAAGTTCGATCCCACCCCGGCGCCCGCGCCCGAAAAGGCCGCGGACGAAGGGCGCGAAGTGGTCAACCGGACGTGACCCGCCCGTAGATCTCCGGATAACGCGTCGCGAACGAGTCGGTCTCGTACTTGCCGGGGTCGACGACGATGCGCTTTTCACGAGCACGAGAGAGGTCGAGATCGGCGATGAGGTTCGTCTCCTCGTCGCCGGCGGTCACGAGCGCACGGCCCGTGATGTCGTGGATCGCGGAGCGACCGATGAACCGGAAGCCATTCTCGACGCCGACACGATTACACGTCGCCACGAAGAGCCTGTTCTCCGCGGCGCGCGCAGGAGCCAGGTAATCGGGCGAGATCTCCGCGCCCACCGGCCAGTTCGTGGGCAAAACGATGAGCTCGGCGCCCTCGAGCGCGAGCACGCGCGCAGCCTCGGGGAAACGAACGTCGTAGCAGATGAGGATACCAATCTTCCCGAGCGCCGTGTCGAAGACCGAGAGCGTCGAGCCCCGCGTCACGTATTTGTCGAAGCCGAGCTCGGGGAGATGCGTCTTGACGTAACGCCGCATGCGCCCGCCGGGCTCGAAGAGGATCGCGCCGTTGTAGAGCTCCGTCCCGTCCGTCCCCGCGAAGCCGACGACGGCGTGTATGCCGAGCTCGCGACAGGCCGCCTGTATCGTGCTCACGCAGGGGTGCGCGGCGTCGACCGAGTCGGGCCGCTCGCCGCGGACGTCGATCGCGATACGCCGCGCGCCTGCTTGATCCTCGACGGCATACCCGGTCAAGAATGCCTCGGGGAACACGGCGAGGTGGACGCCGCGCGCGGCGAGCGCCTGGAGGTGCGTCACGGCGCACGACGCGTTCGCCGAAGGGTCGCCGAAAACGACGGTGGTCTGGACGCATGCGACGCGTACGATCATCTTCGTCCCTCGCAACGCGTCACACGGCACGCCGGATCCAGTCCACGATCGCGTCCATCGCCCGCATGGTCGGCGCGCAATGGTCGCGTAGGAAGTCGGCGTCGACGGGGCGGTCGTCCGCGAGGGCCGAGAGCGCCCGCGCGCCGTCGAAATTGACCAGGGCGACGCGCAGGAAGAGCCGGTCCTCGGGGACGCCGAAGTCAGAGCCGGGCAACGTGGCCACGGAGGCCTCGTCGAGGATACGCGCGCAGAGCTCGGGGGACGTGGAGATCCCCCGTCGCGCGAGGCGCTCGGCGAGGGGATCGAGGCTCGGGAACAGGTAGAATCCGCCCGTCGCCGGTCGGCAAAGGACCCCCTCGGCCACGAGCGCGTCGCGGAACGCGCCACACACCGCAGCGAGGATCCGACGCGAGCGCCGGAGGTACGTCTCGATTTCGTCTCCCCCCTGGAAGGCGCGGACGGCCGCATATTGAATGGGGGCGCTCGTCGCGGAGTAGGTCTCGCTCGCCACGACGGCCATCGCGTCGAGCAGCCAGCCGAGCTGCGCCGGGAACGTGAACGTCCCGAGGCGCCATCCGCCGGCCCCGCACCATTTCGACAGGCCGCTGGCGACGATGGTCCCTTCCTCGTAGAACCGCGCGATCGACGTGTGCCTCCCATCGAATTCGAGCTCGCCATAAATCTCGTCGGAGAGCACGACGACGCCATGTCGCCGGAGCACGGCCGCGAGCGCCTCGAGCTCGCGCGCGTCGTAGCTGCATCCCGTGGGGTTGCTCGGGTAGTTGAGGATGAGGATACGGGGCAAGCCGGGCTCCCTCTGGCAGAGCTCGTCGATCTGCTCGGGAGTGATGCGGAACTCGCGTGAAGGATCCGTCGGAATGCGCCGCACCCGCTGCCCGAGGATCCGCGCCTGCGGCTCGTACGACACCCAGGACGGGGAAGGCAACACGAGCTCGCCCCGAAACACGACCTGGAGCAGGAACATCAGCTCCTTCGAGCCGGGCCCCACCAGGACATCCTCCGCCGTCGAGCGTATCCCGTGCCGGTATCGGTGATACTGCGCCACGGCGGCGCGGAGCTGCGGGAGCCCTCGCACGGGGAGATAGTCCTTCTCGGCCGCGTGCGCGCGCAGCGCCTCGACGACGCAGGTAGGCACGGGAAAAGGTGATTGCCCGAGGCCGAGCTTGTACACAGCGCGCCCTTCGGCTGCGAGCTTGCTGCATCGCTCCTGAATGGCGAGCGTCGCTGAGGGCTTCATCCCCCGGAGCCGCGGCTCGAGCGCGTGCTCCGGCGCTGGAAATGTGCCCAAAGCCCCGCTCCGCGACGCCGGTGACGGAAGTGACCGTTCCATCAAAATCAGATGATACGGAAAAGGAGGCGCGTCAAGGAGAACGTCGCTTCCATCGGTTTTATCATCGGACGGATCGTGGCGGCGACGGGGCATGTATCCCCTGGACGGTCGTAACATCCGGGCCATCGTGACCGATCCGTCCATTCGAGTGCTGCCTGTACGTCCTCTGGCGCGGACCGCACCGCGCGGTACGGCCGTTCCCTGGTTTCGGCGCGGAGGTCGAGGTCCGACATTGGGAAGCAGCACGAGGAGAAGCAGAGCAGCACCTGGCTCGTCACCGCGGGAAGGAGAGGCGTATGCGATCATCATGGATAACTCGGGTGACGGCGACGGCGGGCACGGTCTTCGCGCTCGTGCCCCACGCATTCGGGCAGACGCAAGCCATTGCCGCGCCGGAGGTGGTTTCCTCGAATTCGGGCGCGCTCCACGTCGAGCGGCTCGCGACGCTGGAGTTTCCTTGGGGAATGGAGCTTCTGCCGGATGGCAGGCTGCTCCTCACGGAGAAGCCGGGGCGCCTGCGCATCTGGGCGAACGGCGCGCTGTCGGAGCCGGTTCGTGGCGTGCCGGAGGTGGTGTATCGCGGCACTTCCTCGGAGCAGGGAGGCCTGCTCGACGTCGCGATCGACCCGGATTTCGCGCGCAACCGGCTCGTCTACCTCTCGTACGTGGAGGCCGCAGAGCAGCAGCCGCCGAGCATCGGGGCGATCGATGACTTCCGATTCGGCGAGCTCGACCTGACCGACGACGTCTTGCGAGGCGGCGCCGTCGCGCGCGGCAGGCTCGTGGGCGACGAGCTGCGGGACGTCGAGGTCATCTGGCGCCAGGTGCCGAAGACCGTGGGGCGAGGCCACTTCGGCCACCGCCTCCTCTTCGCGCGGGACGGCAGCCTCTTCATCACCTCCGGCGATCGAATGCAATTCGCGCCGGCCCAGGATCTCGGATCGAACCTCGGCAAAGTGGTGCGGATCCGTCCCGATGGGTCGATCCCGGAGGACAATCCCTTCGTCGGAAAAGACGGCGCGCGTGGCGACGTCTGGAGCTACGGCCATCGCAACGTCCTCTCGGCCGCCATCGATCCGTCCTCGGGTCGGTTGTGGGCGCTCGAGATGGGCCCTCTCGGTGGGGACGAGCTCAACCTCGTCGAGCCGGGGCGCAACTATGGGTGGCCGCTCGTGAGCAACGGCGATCATTACACGCGTCCCTCCATCTCTTCCGCTCACACCCTCATCCCGGGCCATGGGACGAGCGAGGCGTATCGGGCCCCCATTCGAAGCTTCACGCCGGTGATTTCCCCTTCGGGCGCGGTCTTCTACACCGGAGCGCTTTTCCCGCAATGGCGTGGTGACCTGCTCGTCGGCGGGCTCTCGTCGCAGGCTCTCATCCGGCTGGTTCTGCATGGCGAGCGCGTGGCGCTCGAAGAGCGGATCGACATGAAGAGGCGCATTCGCGACGTGATCCAGACGCCCGACGGCGCCCTCCTCGTCATCGTCGATGCCGAGAAAGGGGACCTCTTGCGCCTGACCCCTGCCGGAGCGCCGTCGAGGCAATCACCTCGCTGATCTGGCGGGGCCCTTCCTGCGGGGGACGAGCGGCAAACGCCGACGTCCCGACGACGCCTCGACGAATTTCGCGAGATCGGCGTGGTGCTCCGATCGCTCGCATACCGGGTCGGCGTTCGACGCGTCGCCGGTCAGCGCGAGCGCCTGGCAGCGGCATCCGCCGAAATCGACCTCGCGCCGCTCGCAGCTCCGGCAGGGCTCGCGCATCCACGCCGTGCCTCGGAAGCGCTGGAATGCCGGGGAGCGCTCCCATATCGCCCGCAAGCTCCGCTCTCGCACCGAATCGAAGCATAACCCGGGGATCGTCTCGGCCGCGTGGCACGGGAGCGCCAGGCCCTTCGGCGTGATGTTCATGAACCGCCGCCCCCAGCCGCCCATGCATGCCCTGGGCAACCTCCCGTACGCGTCCGGCGGCACGTAATCGATGACGAGCACGCCGACGAGCCTCTCCCGCGCCTCCTCCACGACGGAGAGGACGTCCGCCACCGCTTCGGGCGCTGGCAGGAGGGCCGCGCGATTGACGAGCCCGAATCCATGGTGAATCGCGTGCGCGATCTCGACCCGCCCGGCGCCGAGCGTACGGGAGAGCTCGATGATCTCGCGCACGCCGTCAGCATTGAGAGCGTGGACGACGGCGTTGATCGTCAACGACATGCCTTGCTCCCGCGCCCATCCGGCGACGTTTTGCTTGTGCTCGTGGGCCCCGGAGAACCCGGCGATCGCGTCGGCGAGCGCAGGCCGCGCGTCCTGCACGCTGAGCTGCACGTGGTCGAGCCCCGCCTCGGCGAGCGCCACGACACGCGCTCGATCGAGCAACATGCCGGAGGTGATGAGGTTCGTGTAAAGGCCGAGGCCGGCGGCGCGGCGGACGAGCGCCTCGAGATCCGGCCGCACCGCGGGCTCTCCGCCGGAGAAGTGCACGTGGAGCACCGAGAGCTCCGCGGCCTCCTCGATGACGCGCGCCCAGATCTCCGTGTCGAGCTCGTCCTGCGCGGGCTCGAGCTTCACCGGATTCGAGCAATAAGGGCATCGCAGCGGGCACCTGTGCGAGAGCTCGAGGAGCAACGCGAGCGGGGGCGGCGCGTCGTTCATGTCTCCACGAGCCCCTTGTCTGCGAGCTCCTGGAGCAGCGTGATGACGTCCGCGCGAATGCGCTCGCGCTCGCCCTCGAACACCTCGGCGAGCGCGGTCGTGATCACCTCGACGCTCCGCTCGCCGTCGCAGAGCCGGAGGATTTCGGCGGCGATCGGGTCGGACCAGAGGACGCGCTCGGGCGCGAGCAATGCCAGCGAGGCGCGCGCGGGATCCTCACGCAAGCGAATGTGCGCCCCGAGGCGGGGCACGCTCGCGCCGTCGAGGAGCGCCCGCGCCTTCACGTCTCCGCTCCGGGGACGAACGCGCCCGGCGGGACGTGGCCCGGCGCGACATACGCGTGGTGAAGCGCGTCGAGCATGGCCCAGAGCACGTCGCATTTGAATGAAAGGGCCTCGAGGACGAGCTCCTGCTCCGCCGCCGTTCGCGCCTCGTGTTTCACCCAGGCGAGCGCGAAGTCCGCGTCTCGCGGCGCCTCCGTGAGCCTCGTGTCGAAGTAGGCGAGCGTCTCCCTCCGGATGAACGGGTAATGCGCGAGCATCCCCGCGACGCGCTCGGCGATGATCGACGGCGCGAACAGCTCCGTCAGCGAGGACGCGATGGCGGCGACGAGCGGGCGCTCGCGGACGAAATGCAAATAGGCGTCCGCGGCGAAGCGCGTGGCGGGCAAGACGCCCCTCCCGGCCACGACGTCGCCTCGATCGAGCCCGAGCCCATCGGTGAGCGCGAGCCAGCGCGCGAGGCCGCCCGGAGCTTCCGCGCCGTCCTGGTCCACGAGGCGCTGCCGCCACGCGCGCCGCAGCGCGGGGTCCTCGATGCGCGACAGGATCGCCGCATCCTTGCGCGGGACGACCGCCTGGTAATGATAGCGGTTCAGCGCCCAGGCCATGATTTGCCCGCGCCCGAGCTCGCCGTCGCGCATCAGCACGTGAAACGGGTGCCTGTGATGATAACGATCGCGGCCGATCGCCCGGAGCCTCGCCTCGAGCGCATCGGGTGAGAGCGGGACGGATTCCATCACAGGATGATCTCCATTCCGTCCCACGCGACCTCCCAACCGCGGCTCTCGACGACGCGCCGCTCGGGAGAATCGGCGAGCAGGGCCGGATTCGTGTTGTTCAGGTGGATGAATACTTTTCGTTGGATGCCGACGTCGGCCCATCCATCCATGGCGCCCCTCGGCCCCGACATGCTGACGTGGCCCATCCTTCGCCCGGTCTTCGCGCCCGCGCCCGCCGTGATCATCTCGTCGTCGCGGAAAAACGTCCCGTCGAAGAAGAGGAGCGCGGCTCCTCGCAGGCGGTCGCGCAGCGCGTCCGTGATCGCCGCGCACCCCGGAATGTAGTGGAAGGAGGCCCCGCCGCGCGCCGCGCGGACGTGGAGCCCGACGGTATACCCTGGATCTCCGCTCCTCTCGGCGCGGCCCTCGAGCCATCGTGGCGCCTTGCCGGGGACCACGAATGCCTCGACGAGAAGCCCGCTCGGCTCCTCGTTCGGCCCGAGGAGCTCGATTTCGTGATCGAGCGGCAGCATTCGGCGAGGGACCTGCGCGGGGGAGAGGACGTCGAAGATGGAGTTCTCGTCGAGCGCGGCGTGGACGATGTCCGTCGCGTGAAGCGCGAGGGGCTGCGATTCGCGGAGCGAGAGGAGTCCTGCGACGCGATCGACGTCCGCTCCGGTCAGCGCGACGCCGAGAATGGGCGTGTGGCGGGGCCCGCGTGATGGATCCGGCTGAAGAACGGGAGTTTGCTCGATCTGAGCGCGCAAGTCCGGCGAGGCGTCGAGGAGGAGCCAGCGTTCACGATCCGCGCTCACGCAAAGGCACGTTTGCGTTCTCCGGGGTGAAGCAGGATCTCCCTCGCGCGCCCGCGTGCAGGCCGCTCCGGCGGAGTTCCATTGCGGTATTCCGCCGCCGGCCCCGGAGCCCAGGACTCTGATCTCGAGCGACATCTCCGTTCATCCCCGGGGCGGCGGTCGTTTGGCAAGCCGCTCCCGATCCACCTCCGGAGGCGTATATGCGCCGATTTCCAATCCCACCGGGATTTCGACGATCCTCGGCGTCTGCCATGCAGGTTTCGTGTTCATGCCCCTCCTCCGCTCGGATTTCATAGGCACCGGCCCTGCCGTGGCAAGTCCGCGCACCCTTCGTGGCCTTCACCCCTGGGCTCACAACGTGAAATAAACCACAGTTGCCCCCACTTGAGGCGACCTCACTTGGCCTCCTCGCACCGGCTGGCCCCCGAACGTCGGCCGGCACGAGGTCGCCGTTTGGTGCCTAAGCGCACAATTTTGGTTAACAAGCCAACAGTACAGGCCGAATTTTTCTAGTCCAATCAAATTTTTCTACCGCGACGCCTGAAATCTCGTCGCCCCCAGCACCATCACCTTGACAGTTGATAATGGTTCTCATTATCATTTTCAGCAAGATCGCGGGGTACGCTCAAGACGTGAGCATGGGCACATCAAACCACCCACGCGCGTCGCCTCGCCCCCGGCGTCCCCTGGAGTCCTTTCGTGGCCGATTCCCCCATTACAAGGCATGAGCGCCATCTCCTTTGGCTGCTGGCGGCCGTGCAGTTCACGCACCTCGTCGATTTCATGATCCTGATGCCGCTCGGGCCGGAGCTCCTCCAGCAATTCGGCCTCTCGGCCGCCGGGTTCGGGGCGATGGTGTCGGCGTACACGCTGGCCTCCGCGGCCATGGGCCTCCTCGGCGTGCTCTGGCTGGATCGATGGGATCGCAAGCACGCATTTTTGCTCCTTTATGCGGGCTTCGTGGCCGCCACGGTCTCGTGCGGCTTCGCGGCCAGCCCGACGTGGCTGCTCCTCTCGAGGATCATGGCGGGCGCTTGCGCGGGCCTGATGAGCGCCGTCGTCATGGCCATTCTCGCCGATCGGGTGCCCGCCGAGCGCCGCGGCCGCGCCATCGGCACCGTGATGTCGGCCTACGGAATCTCGGCCGTCGTCGGCGTGCCGCTGGGGGTCTCGATTGCCAGTCGATGGGGCTTTCGCGCGCCCTTCTGGGTCATCGGCGCGCTCGCCTTCGTCCTGTGGCTCCTCGCCTGGCGAATGTTGCCCGCCGTCGATCATCACCTCGCCCGAGCGCGCGAGGAGGGCCCGAACCCTCCCGCCCCGGCCCTCTGGGCGCCCGGGCATTTGCTCGGCTGGGGGCTGACGTTCAGCGTGGTCTTCGCAGGGTTTTTGCTGATCCCGTACCTGAGCACGTTCATGGTGGGCAATCTCGGGCTCCGCCTCTCGGACCTGTCCTGGGTGTATCTATGCGGCGGCGCCGCCACACTCTTCAGCGCGCGCTGGATTGGCCACCTCTCGGACCGTCACGGTCCGCCCCGCGTGCTGGGCTCTCTGCTCGTCGCCGCCCTGGGCCCGTATCTCCTGTTCACGCACATCTCGGCCTCCCCGAAAGCGGTCGTGGCCGCATGTTTCGTCCTTTTCATGACGTTGAATTCAGGACGGGCCATTCCGACGATCGCCCTGATCACGGCCCGGGTCCCGCCCGCGCTGCGCGGGCGTTATCTCTCGGTCAACATGGCGGCGAGCGACGGCGCTTCCGGCCTCGCCGCGTGGACGAGCGGCCATTTCATCACGACCACGCCGGACGGCGCGCTGATCGGCTTCGGTCGCATGGGTTTTCTCGCGGCGAGCATCTCGCTCCTCGCTGTCTGCATCCTGTGGGTGCTCGGGCGCAACGTCGTCCCGCAGCGCGCCGCGCATACCTGAATCGGAAGCCGTCATGATCCACGAAATCGCCACGAGCACGCCGGCGCGCAGCTCCTCGAACAGCGAGGTCGCCGCGGAGCGTGCGCCCGGGGAGAGCCCGCTCGCGCGCCCGCGCCCCCCGGCACGCGCCAGCGACTGGAGCCCCACGTCCTGGAAAAACAAGCCCGATCCGCAGGCAACGCGGTACGACGAACCCGCCGCGGTCGAGCGCGTGGTTTCGCGGATCGAGGAGCTGCCGCCGCTCGTGAGCTCGTGGGAGGTGGAGCGATTGCGATCCCTCATCGCGGAGGCGCAGCTCGGCCGGCGCTTCGTGCTCCAGGGCGGCGATTGCGCCGAGACCATGCGCGATTGTCGCGCGGGCACCATCGTCAAGAAGCTCGACATCCTGCTCAAGATGTCGCTCGTGCTCCTCGTCGGGGGCCGCAGGCCCGTGGTGCGGGTGGGGCGCTTCGCCGGGCAATACGCCAAGCCGCGCTCGCGCCCGACCGAGCTCCGCGGCGGGCTCGAGCTGCCGAGTTATTTCGGCGATCTCGTGAACGGCCCCGAATTCACGCCCGAGGCGCGACGCCCGGACCCGGAGCGGATGCTCGCCTGTTACCAGCACGCGGCGATGACGCTCAATTTCGTGCGTTCGTTCTCGGCCGGCGGGCTCTCGGATCTCGAGCGCCCGGAGCGCTGGAGCCTCTCGTTCTCCGAGCGTGATGGGCTGCCCGCGGCCGTGCGCGAGAGCTTCCAGGCGACGACGCGGCAGCTCGGCGATGCGCTTCGATGCATGGACGCGCTCGGCGGGGCAGGGAACGAGCTCTCGCGCGTCGAGTTCTTCACGTCCCACGAAGCGCTCAACCTCCATTACGAGTCCGCGCAGACGCGCCCTGCGCCGGACCGGGACGCATATTACGACCTCACCACGCACATGCCCTGGCTCGGCGAACGGACGCGGGTGTCGGGCGGCGCGCACGTCGAGTTTCTCCGGGGCATCAGCAATCCGATCGGCATCAAGCTCGGGCCGACGGTATCGCCGGTCGACGTCCTGCGCCTGCTCGACACGCTGAACCCGGGCGAGATCCCCGGGCGCATCGTGCTCATCACGCGGATGGGCGCAACACGCGTCGGGGATGCCCTGCCGCCCCTGCTGGAGGTGGTGAAGCGCGCCGGCCGGCGCGTGCTCTGGGTCTGCGATCCGATGCACGGGAACACCATCACCACGAGCTCGGGCGTGAAGACGCGCGAGTTCGCGTCGATCCTGCGCGAGATCGAGCGGACGTACGACGCACACGACGCCTGCGGGACCTACCTCGGCGGCGTCCATTTCGAGCTCACGGGGGACGACGTCACCGAATGCATCGGCGGCAGCGTGCGCGAGGAGGACCTCTCGCGCGCCTACGAGACCCTCTGTGATCCAAGACTGAACCAGGCCCAGGCGCTGGAGCTCTCGTATTGCATCGCGCGGCGAATGCGGGCGACGAGCCCGTGACCCGTGATGCTCATGATCCCGCCCCAGCCTGGAAGGAGAGTCGCCCGATGACCTCGATTTCGCCGTCCGAAGCCACACTTTCACCCGCGCGCAGCGGCGCCGCGCTCCTCGGAGAGTACAACGCCGAATCGTCGTTCTTCTTTTCGTCGTCAACCCGCACGATCCTGGCGCAGGGCATACGCGAGATCATCGCGGATCCGGGCGGATCGGCTCGCGGTGAGCTCCCGGGACGCGTCGCGGCGGCGCTCGGTTCGCTAAAGAGGTCCGGGCACGACCATCCCATGGCCGTCGGCGCGTTGCCATTCGACGTGCAATCCCCGGCCCACCTCCTCGTTCCGAGGTCCATCCGGATGGCCGGGCCCGTGGACGCGGCGTCGATGTCGCCTCGCGCCCCGGCGCCGGTGTCCGCCGACGAGATACGAATGGTCCCCCAGCGTGACGATTATCTGCGCGGAGTCGAACGAGCCCTCGCCTCGATACGTGACGACGAGCTGTCGAAGGTGGTCCTGTCCAGGGTGCTGGAGCTGCGTTTGCCATCGGCGGTCAATCTCGCCCTCCTGCTCCAGCGGTTGTCGAAGCAGAACACCACCGGGTATACGTTCGCCGTCAAGCTCCCCGAGGAGCGCGCGTCGGGCTCCGCATCGGAGCCTCCGGCGCGGACGCTCCTCGGAGCGAGCCCGGAGCTCTTGGTGTCCCGATCCGGAAACACGGTATTCGCCAATCCGCTGGCAGGCTCCGCGCCGCGGAGCCCGGACCCCGAGGAGGATCGCCGACGGGCAGACGCGCTGCTCGCATCCGAGAAGGACCGGCGCGAGCACGCGGTCGTCGTCGACGCCGTCGCCGCAGCGCTCCGGCCATTTTGCCGGCGGCTCGACGTCCCCTCGAAGGCGTCGCTCTTGCACACGCCGGCCATGTGGCACCTCTCGAGCCCGATCACGGGGGAGCTCGCGGATCTCTCGGTCTCGTCGCTCGAGCTCGCCATGGCCCTGCACCCGACGCCGGCCGTGTGCGGATATCCGACGACACGCGCGCGCGCGGCGATCGAGGCCATCGAGCCCTTCGATCGAGGGTACTTCACCGGCCTCGTGGGGTATTGCGACGCGACAGGCGACGGCGAATGGGCGGTGACCATCCGCTGCGCCGACATCCGCGGGGACGCGGTTCGCCTGTATGCCGGAGCCGGCATCGTCGCCGGCTCGGTGCCCGAACGCGAGCGAGCCGAGATATCGTCGAAAATGCGCACCGTGTTGAACGCGCTGGGCCTCGATCCCTTGCCGGAGGACCTCTGATGCGCGCCGATGAATCACGAGGCCCGCAAGCGCTCGATGGATTCACGCCGTGGCCCCCCGAATTCGCCGATCGTTACCGGCGCGCCGGCCACTGGCGAGGTGAGACCTTCGGAGAATGGCTCCACGCGCGCGCGGCGCGATTCGGCGATCGGGTCGCGCTCGTCGACGAACGGCGCCGCCTGAGCTACCGCGAGCTCGATACACGCGCCTCTCACCTCGCGGCCGGTCTCTCGCGGCTGGGTATCCGGCCGAGGGATCGCGTGGTCGTGCAGCTCCCGAACGTCGTGGAGTTCTTCGAGGTCTGCTTCGCCTTGTTCCGGCTGGGCGCGCTGCCCGTGCTCGCCCTGCCCGCACATCGACGGTCCGAAATCTCGTATTTCTGCGAATTCACCGAGGCCGTCGCGTACATCATCGCCGACAAGGACGGGGGATTCGATTACCGCAAGCTCGCCGAGGAGATCCGGGCCGAAGCGAGCACCGTGAAGCACGTCCTCGTCGCCGGCGAACCGGGGCCGTTCACCGCACTCGAGAGCGTCTACGACGAGCCTGCCCCGCTCCCCGAGCCCGCGCCCGGGGACGTCGCATTTTTTCAGCTCTCGGGCGGCAGCACCGGTGTGCCCAAGCTGATCCCCCGAACGCACGACGATTACCTCTACAGTGTCCGCGCCAGCGCGGAGATCTGCGCGCTCGACGAGGAGAGCGTCTATCTCGTCACGTTGCCCGTCGCGCACAACTTCCCGCTGAGCTCTCCCGGTAGCCTGGGCGCGCTCCATGCAGGCGGCCGCGTCGTGCTCAGCCGGCGCCCGAGCCCGGACGAGGCATTCCTCTGGATCGAAAAAGAGCGCGTCACCGTGACCGCCGTCGTGCCGCCCCTCTGCGCGGTCTGGCTCGAAGCCGCGCGCAATACCCGGCATGATCTCTCGAGCCTCCGCTTGCTGCAGGTGGGCGGATCCAAGCTGAGCGTGGAGGTCGCGCGCCGCGTACGGGGCGCGCTCGGATGCACCTTGCAACAGGTGTTCGGAATGGCGGAGGGGCTCGTCAATTACACCCGCTTCGACGATCCCGAGGACGTCATCGTCGAGACCCAGGGCTGCCCCATATCGAAGGACGACGAGATCCGGATCGTCGACGACGACGACCGAGACGTCGACGTCGGTCAGGTGGGGCACCTCTTGACGCGCGGCCCTTATACCATCCGCGGTTATTACAAGGCCGACACCCACAACGAGAGGGCATTCACCCGTGACGGGTTCTACCGGACGGGGGACCTCGTGCGGCGCGCGCCGTCCGGGGCCCTCGTCGTGGAGGGGCGCGCGAAGGATCAGATCAACCGCGGCGGCGAGAAGATCGCGGCCGAGGAGATCGAGAACCACCTGCTCGCCCATCCCGCGGTGCGCGACGTGGCGCTCGTCTCCATGCCGGATGTTTTCCTCGGCGAGCGCTCGTGCGCGTTCGTCGTCCCCCGGGAGAGAACGCCGGTCCCACGTGAGCTCACCGCATTCCTGCGCGGGCGTGGCCTCGCCCCCTACAAGATCCCGGACCGCATCGAGCTCCTCGATGAACTCCCCAAGACGAGCGTGGGGAAGGTGGACAAGAAGGCGCTCCGCCACTGGATCGCCGACAAGATCGCCCAGAAGGGCCAATGACGATCGGAGAACATCGACCATGGGAATCCCCAGCATCCAGCCTTATTTCATGCCGCGGAAAGAGGAGCTGCCGAAGAACCGCATGTCCTGGACGCCGGAGCCGGGCCGCGCCGCCCTTCTCATCCACGACATGCAGCAGTATTTCATCGATTATTACGATCCCCAGGCGTCGCCGGTCGTCGAGCTCCTGGAGAACATCCAGAAGGTGCGGGCGCGGTGCCGGGCGCTCGGGATCCCGGTCGTTTATACCATGCAGCCGCCGGAGCAGACGGCCGAGGAGCGCGGCCTCCTGCTGGATCTGTGGGGCCCCGGCCTGACGGCGCACCCGCACAAGCACCCCATCGTGAACGAGCTCGCGCCGGAGGACACGGACACCGTCCTCACGAAATGGCGCTACAGCGCATTTCAACGCACCGAGCTCCTCGACATCATGCGTCGATGGCGCCGCGATCAGCTCATCATTTGCGGCGTCTACGCGCACATCGGGTGCATGCTCACCGCCGGCGAGGCGTTCATGAACGACGTGCAGCCCTTCTTCGTGGCCGACGCGACCTCCGATTTCACGCGAAACTGGCACGAGATGGCCATGACCTACGTGGCGCAGCGGTGCGGCGTCGTGCTCTCGACCCGCGACGTGCTCGACGCGCTCGCGGAGAGCTCGCCCCGCGCCGCGACGCTCGATCTGGAGCGCCTGCGCGGCGAGGTCGCCGATCTTCTGGAGCGACCGGTCTCCGACATCCAGAGCGGCGATTCGCTCCTCGACCTGGGCCTCGATTCCATTCGCCTCATGACCCTCGTGGAGAGGCTACGCGCCGCCGGGATCGACATCTCGTTCGTGGAGCTCGCGGAGCGCGCGACGCTCGACGATTGGTGGGAGATCCTCGCCGCGCGAATGCCGCTCGGGCGAGGGAAGGGACCCGAGAGGGAGCGAGCTCATGGAGTTCGAGGGTAAAATCGCGCTCGTGACGGGCGCTGCCCAGGGCATCGGGGAGGCCGTCGCGCGAGCGCTCGCCGCGCGTGGCGCCAGGGTGGCCGCGGTGGATTCGAACGCGGAGCGCCTCGGCGCGGTGATCGCCGAAATGCAGGCGAGGGGAGGCTGCGCTTCGCCGTTTCACGCAGACGTCACGGACAGCGAGGCGGTCGACGCGGCGGTGGAACGGATCGAGCGCGAGCTCGGCCCCATCGATTTTCTTGTCAACGTCGCGGGCGTCTTGCGCGTCGATCCCATCGAAGCGCTGCGCGACGAGGACTGGGAGCGGACCTTCGCGGTGAATGCCCGAGGGGTGTTTTACCTTTGCCGCGCCGTCGCCCGGCGCATGGTGCCGCGCCGCGCCGGGGCCATCGTGACCGTCGGATCCAACGCGGGGCGGACGCCACGCATGCACATGTCGGTGTATGCGGCATCGAAGGCGGCCGCCGCCATGTTCACCAAATGCATGGGCCTCGAGCTCGCGAAGCACGGCATCCGGTGCAATGTCGTCTCGCCGGGATCGACGGATACGCCGATGCAGCGCTCGTTGTGGAGGGACGAAAGCGGGGCGCAGGCCGTCATCGACGGCGCGCCGGGCGCTTTCAAGGTAGGGATTCCCCTGCAAAGAATCGCCGATCCGGCGGACGTCGCGGGCGCGGTGTTGTTCCTGCTCTCGGATCAGGCGCGCCACATCACCATGCACGATCTTTGCGTCGACGGCGGCGCCACGCTGGGAGCGTGACGCCGCCGCGTCGCGGGGCTCAGGGGCCGTCGCCCTGCACGTTGCCGAATTGAATCTCCGAGGCCGTCCCGCGCATGACGAGCGCGGCGGCGGCCAAGGCGATCGCAATCGCGAGCGCGCCGACGACCCGCGTGGGCTTCATCTGCCACCACATCGCGAGTCCGCTCAGGGCCCACACGACCAGCGTGATGCCCGTGATGTCGGCGAAGAGCGCGAAGAACCAGGCCATGTCGCCGTGAATGGGAAAATGGTGCGTCGTGTGGAGCCTCTCCAGGAGCTCCACGAAGCGGAGCTTCCCCGCTCCAGCAGGCCGCCCGTCGACCTGGCCGGTGCCGAGGTCGTAAACGACGTTCCACGTGCGTCCGTTCTCGTCACGCATACGGAAACGCAGCTCGGGGTGGACCTTGGGATGCGCCCGCAAAGGCCCCTCCGCGTCGATCCCCAGCTTCGGCAAGAGCTCCGTCAACTGATCCTGCACGGCCGCCATTCTGTATTCTGGCAACTCGATCGTCGCGCCGACGAAAGGGGGAGGGTCGGATTTCGGCTCCGGTGCATGCGTGGAGAACGTCGCGCCGCCGCCGTCGAGGCTGACGATGAGCACGTGGCGGCCTCCCGCGCGGCTCGGCGTCGCGAGCAAGGGCCAGCCCGAGAATGAGCTCGGTGCGCTCGGATCCAGCGTATACATTCCGGAGGAGCCGGCGTTGATCTGCGCGACGACCCTTTGCGCGATCTGCTCGGGATTCCACGGCTTCCATCCGGTGAGCGTGGAGAGCTCCTCCGGGGAGAGGTCCCGCTGCTCGATGTCACGCCCGATCTCGGGATGATTGAACAGCGCGCCGCTCGCTCCGAAGAGGAGCACCCACGGGAAAACGAGCAGGCCGAGATACATGTGCAGGCGCCGCACGAATTTCATGACGGCGCCATACCTGCGGCGCGGGCGAGGGGGCTCGACCCGCGGCGACGAGGCCTCTTTCTCGGGATCCGGGGACGTCATCGGATCTTCACGGCCGAGAAGACGAGGCCCGGCGCGCTCAGCACCGCGTCGCTCGGGCCCGTCGCGCCGAGCTCGACGAGCTTCGTGGAGTCCTGGCCCTGGAAGAGCGCCATGAAGCTCCGGTCGCCGAGCTCCAGCGGAATGACGCTCCCCGTGCTGAGGGCGGCGTCCAGCACCGTGGCCGTCGGGGTATCGCCGAGGGTGACGGACGCCCATTTCCAGGCCGGCGCGCTCGCCAGGACACGCGGGTGCGTGTCCGGCATGATCGGGAAGACCGCCTCGTCGAGCACCCGCAAAAAGGCCTCGTTGCCCGGCCCGCGGATCAACGAACCGGCGGTCTGCCCGCCGAAGAGCGCGCCGAGCTCGACGTGGAACGCGGCGTCGAACGCCTTCGTCGCCTGGTCGAACCGCAACATGCAAGACGGCGCTGCATTGGCGCTGTTCAACCGGTGCACGGCCGCGCCGTAGGCCTCGGTGGCGAGATAAATGTTGCCGTCGGGCCCCTCGATACCATCACGCACGTAGCCGCAGCGATCGTCCGTGACGATGGTCGCCTCGTCCGTCTTGCCATTCACGACGACGACCGCCGCCCGGCTCGGGACCTCCGGCCCCTTTCGATACCCCGCGAAGGTGATGACGTCGTCGCCGAGGCGCAGCGGCGCGGCCGTGAACGTCAAGGTGGTATCCGCGATGACGAGCCCATCGAGCGGAATGTCCCCGATGATCGTCATGTCCTTCGGGTTCCAGATCACGACCTGGGCCGTCGGGCCGTCGAAGAAATACGCCTTCGTCTCGGAGACGAATTGAAACTGGCCGTGGTATTCACCGAACGTGGCAATTCCCTTGCCCTGGAAGCTCACCGTGGCGCCCGCTCGCAAGCTGCCGTCCGCTTGCAGGTCGTAACGCGTCAAGGTCGGCCCCGCGTCGCCCGCGACGAACACGGCGCCCCCGCCCTCGGGCCCGACGCCGAGGGCGCGCCCGGCGATTTCGACGCCATCATCGAGCGAGAGCGTGGCTTCACCCCCGATCTCGTCGGTCACGAGGAGATAACTCTGGTTGTCACCGCCATTGGCGCCGAATACCTGGGTCGTGAAGGCATACGCGGGCCCGGTCACGGGAGTGCCCCCGGCCTGACCGCCCTCGCCGCCGGTGCCTCCGTCGCCGCAGGCGGCGAGGCAAGGGAAGACGAGGGTGATGATGAGCGCGGACGTGTTTTTCATGGATGTATCTCCTGGAAAAGAATGGGGGGTCAGAGCTCGAGGACGGCCTTGGCGTGCGCCGCTCGCCCCGGGAGCTGGACCCCGAACGAATCGAAGACCTTTTCATCCGTCAGGTTTTGCACCTCGACGGTCCCGCTCACGGAGCCGTCGCCGTGCTTGACGGTGTACGTGAGCGCGAGCGCGTGGACGAGCTGGGAGGGGATCACCAGCTTGGAATCGGCGGCCCCGACGCTCTCCCACCCGCGGTAGTAGGCCCGGACGTGCCGCGCCTGCCACGTGAGCGAGAGGGCGTCGCGCGGCCGGAGCAAATCGGACCCTTGCACGCGGGCGCTCCCGCCGGCGAGCAGGTACGGGCGGTTGGGGATGCGATCCCCCTCGAATTTGCCGAATGCGCCGTCACCTGCCGTGTTGCGGAAATCCTGCCAGGTGACGTATCCGTCCAGCGAGAGCCAATCCCCCGGCGAGGACCACCCCAGGGCCGCCTCGACGCCGACCGATCGAGCCGAGAGGACGTTCTCGTGCTGGAAATAATTGCCTGCGCTGAGCAGGACGATGAGGTTCTCCGCGAAGCGCCCGAAGCCGTTGACATTGAACCGGACGAGGCCGACGGCGGTGTCGACGCGCTCCAGGGTCAGGCCGAGGTTGAGGTTGTGGCTCGCCTCAGGCTCGAGGTGCAGGTTCTCGAGGACGAGCGCGCCATTGCCGAACACCTCCTCCGGGTTGGGTAAACGTGTGGCGTACTCGTACGAAGCCTTGGCGTAAAACGCCTCCGAGAAACGAAGACGCACGCTGTCGCCGATCCCCACGCGGTGACTCGTTCGGTCGAGATCGCGGAGGTTCCCATTCGGCAATTGTTCCTTGGTCCGGGCGACCTGCGAGTACCCCTTGACGAAGGCGATGTTCGCGACCTTCCCTGCAAACGGGCGCCATTCGTGCTCGGCGCCGGCCACGCTGCTCAGCAAGCCTCGCTCTGCGGTGAGCGGATCGTAATCGTCCGCGGGGATGGCTTGGTCTTTCCCGGTCCGGGCGGCATGGGTGGGCGAGAGCCCGAAGCGCAACGAATGCCACGGCGCGGGGTTCCACGCCAGGTTGAAGCGGGCGAAGGTGTTGTGTTGCTCGACGATCTGGTCGATCGCGCGCGCCTCGATCTCGCCTCGTTGCGGGAGCTCGAACACGCATCGACCGAACCAGTCGTATCGACACGTGGAGAGATCCTGAAAGGCCGTGCGCGTGTACGTGTACCCTGCCACCGCGTCGAGGCGCGTCCGCCTGGAGAAGCGCTGCGCGTACCTGAGGTGCGCGCCCGCCGATTGCTTGCCGTAGGTGACGGAGCCATAAGGAACGGACATGAGCGCGTTGTGTTGAACGTCCCTCTGGTGCTCGGTGTAAAAGGCGCGCAAAAGGAGCCGCTCCGCCCGCGGGCGCTCGACGATCCCCACCTCGACGCTCCCGCCGCCGGCGCGGTAGCCGTCATGAAATCGGTGTACACGCGCCGGCGAGAGGCGCCCGAGCTCGTCGAAGACCTCGACGTCGATGGGATAATCGTTTCGTGTATAATCGTAGAACCCATTGACGCGGGCGAAGAACCCGCTCGGCTCGTGCTTGTGCCTCGCGCTCAGCGTCAGCCGATACGTCTTGAAGGAGCCGACCTGGTAGGACGCGGAGGCGTGCGTGCCGCGGACGTCCGTATCGGTCACCAGGTTCACCGCGCCTCCCAGGGCATCGGCGCCGAATCGCACGGGCACGACGCCGCGGTAGATCTCCATACGCTCGACGAGGTTGACCGGCACATTGGTGATCCCGTGCGCATACCCGGCGAGGTCGAGGGGCACGCCGTCGAGGAAGAAGCGGATCTGATCCCCGGTGAGGCCATTGAGCGAGAGGCGCGCGCTCGATCCGAGCCCGCCGGCCCGGCGCACGGAGACGCCCTCGGAGCGCGCCAGCACCTCGCCGAGATCCGCGGTTTGCCGCTGCGCTTCCTCGGTCTCGATCACCTGGACGGCCTGGGCGGACCGCCGGAGTCGGTCGGCCTCGGAGGCTCCGCGCACCATGACATCGATCGGCAGTTTGGCAGGACCGACCGAGACCCCTGCCGCGCGCGCTGTCGAGTCCGGTGGAGGCTGCGCTGGAGCGGGCGGAGCCTCCTCGACCGGGGCAGGCTCCGGGGGCAGCCTGAAATCATAGGCGTAGAGGATGATCGCTGCGACGTGCTTTTCACCGCGGCGAGCCGGCGCGAATCGAAATCGCAGGGCCGCTTCGCGCGCGGCCTCGTCGAAGCCGCTGCCGGCCGATTCCACGACCTCGGCCCGCGTGACGCGCCCCTCGACGTCGATACGAAGCTTCAGCACCACGCGGCCCTCCTGCCGGGCCGCGCGCGCCTCCTCGGGATAGGCAGCCTCTGCGAATTCGATGAGCTCGGGCGGGCTCACCTCGCGCTCGCTCGTCGCGCTCGCCTGCGCGGGCGCTGCGTCCTCCGCGAGGGCGGGCGGGGCGGCCGAGAGGACGAGGGCCAGGGCTCCGGCAAACCCGGTGCACGAAAAACGGCGTCCGCGGAACATCTGTGAATCAGGACCTCGCGCCGGCGGGGCTGCCCTCGAATGCGCCGCTCCTCGCCATCTCGACGAGCGCGTCGTGCGCCGCCTCGATCGTGAAATCGACCTGCGCTTCGGTGTGCGCGCCGCAGAGGAAGCTCACGTCACGGCGCAGGAGCACCCCGCGCTTCGCCATGGCGCCGACGAACTGGGCCGCGAGCCTCGTGTGCGTCGCGAGATCGTCGGCGAAGAGGAAGAACGGGATCGAGTCGTATCCGACCACGCGGAGCGGTGCCCCGTTCTTCGCGGCCTTGTCGTTCACGCCCTCGCGCAGCCGCTTGCCGAGCGCGGCGAGCCGCTCGATGTAATCGGTGTCCCGATACTCGGCGAGGACCGCCTTGCAGACCTCCAGGGAGAGCATCTCGCCGCCGAACGTCGTCGATACCTGCAGCTCCGCGAGGCGGCTCATCACCTCCCGCGGGCCGGCGATGGCCGAGAGCGGCATGCCCGCCGCGATGCCCTTCGAGAGGCACACGAAATCAGCGGAGATCCCGTAAAACTCCTGGGCGCCGCCGCGCGCGAGCCGGAAGCCCGTCACGACCTCGTCCAGCACGAAGAGCACGCCGTGGGCGTGACAGGTCTCGCGGAGGACACGCAAGAACTCCGCCGATACGCAGCGCTTGTAAGGCAACGAGAGCAGCACGGCCGCGATCTCGGATCCCTTGTCGGTGATCAAGTCGAGCAGCGGCCGCTCGTCGGCCTCGGCCATGAGCGGCATGCGATACGTGTATTCGCGCAGCACCGCCGGCACGCCGGGCGTGTCGAACATGAATTGATCGTGCCACCCGTTGTAGCCGATGGTGACGACCTTCTCCTTCCCCGTCACGTGGCGGGCGAGACGCAGCGCCGCGGAGGTCGCGTCCGCTCCGGTCTTGAAGAAGCGGGCCATCTCCGCGCCCGGGATCAGATCGACCAGCGCGCGCGTGGCCGTGACCTCGATCTCCGTCGGCAACGAATGCAGCACGCCTTTTTCGAGCCGCTCGCGGATGGTACGGACGACGGCGGGGTGGTTGTGCCCCAGCGTGTTCGCCCCGAGGCCGCAGATGTAATCGATGTATTCGTTGCCGTCCACGTCCCGCACGAGCGCGCCCTCGCCGCCGTCGAGGTACACCGGGAACGAGCCCAGCGCGTACATCTCCGGCCGCTTCATGAGCGACTGGGTGACGCCGGGGATCAGCCGGCGCGCCTCGGCGAGCAGCGCATTCGAGCGATCGAGCTTCCATTCCACCGCGATGGGTCGCGGGAGACCAGGGGTCCGTGAGGTCATCGTTGATTTCCTTTGCTTCGGGTGAGCGCGTCTTCTCAGGCACGGCCCTCTCGCCGGGAAGGCGGACGCGGCAGCTTGCCGGTCTCGACGCAATGATCCAGATAACGAAACACGAGCGGACGATCGACGGCGGGACAATCGACCCCGCTCCTGGACAGACCACGCATCACGTTGTCACAACACACGCGCCCCAGGCCGAAGCTCTGCGGATCTTCTCCGGCGTCGGCCTGGAGATCGAAGAAGGCGAGCGTGGCGCTCTCGGCGGCGCCGGCGCGGCTCCCCAGGCGAGCGCGGAAGGCCGGCACCGAGCAGGTCTCGACGGCATAACCATACTCGTGGACCCAGCGAAACACGTCTCGCAGCCGCACCTCGGGCGCGGGGGCCAGGTTGTAGACGACGACGCTCGGCGGCCGGGTGAGGGAGAGCGCCACGATCGCTCGCGCCACGTAATCGACGGGCGTCCACGTCTCGGAGACGTCGAGATCGGGCAACACCCCCGCGGGGACGCCGGCGAGGAGGAGGCGAAAGACGAGGTCCTGCTCGTTGACGATCCCCGTATCGGGAGCGCCGACGACGCGGCCGAGGCGGTACACGCACGCCGGCAAGCCACGCTCGCTCGCCTGCTGCACGAGCCGCTCGGCGACCCATTTGCTCTGCTTGTATCCATCCAGGAGCTCCGCGTGCGGCGGGACAAACGCCTCGTGGACCTCGGGGCTCCGGGCGATCGACGGCGCCACGGCCAGCGTCGACACGTGATGCACGGGCTTCGGGCGCCCAGCGGCGGCGAGCCTGAGCACCTCACGCGTCCCGAGGACGTTCACCGCGCGCATGCTGCGGTAATCGCGCACCAGGCTGACGATCGCGGCGTCGTGGTAGATCGCGTCGCATGTCGCGGCGAGGCTCTCCCACGTCTCGACCCGCAGCCCGAGGCGGGGCGAGGCGAGGTCGGCCGGCACGGCCACCACCCTGTCCTCGAAATGCTCGGGCCGCAGGCGCTGCGTCTCCAGGGCAGCGCGGAGCCGACCAGCCGCTCGAGCCTCGTCCGTCGCGCGGACCAGACAAACCACACGCGCGTCCGTCCCCGTGAGGAGCGCATGCAACAGGTGCACCCCGACAAACCCGGTCGCGCCGGTGAGCAAGACCTGTCGAGGCGACGACGGCGAAGGCGAGGGCGCGAGCGCGGGAGGGACGATGTCCTCCGGGAGGACGGCGTCGGCCAGCATTACATCCGTGAGCCCCGCGGAGACCTTCGCGACGCCTTGCTCCAGGGCCCGCGAGAGCTCGGCGATCGTCGGATGACGAAACACCATCGCGACCGGGATCTCGCGCCCGAGCGCGATCCCGAGGCGCGTGGCGACCTGGATGGTCTGCAACGACTGTCCGCCGCGCTCGAAGAAATCATCTTCCACGGAGAGGTCGCCCATCCCGAGGACTTGCTCCCAGACCGAAAGGACGACCTTCTCGAGGTCCGTCGTCGGGAGGCCCGACGCGGCCGAGCGGGTGATTTCCGCCTCGCGCAGCGCGGCCCGGTCGATCTTGCCCGTGCTGGTCCTCGGCAATCGATCGATGAACAGAATGGCCGAAGGGACGGAGGCAGGTGGCAATGCCGACTGCGCGTGCCGGCGGAGCGCGGCGGGCGAGGGGAGGGGAGCGTCGGCCACGACATGCGCGGCGAGGCGCTTGACGCCGCCTGGCAGGACGGCCCCCACCACCGCGACCTCGCGCACGCCCGGGAAACGAAGCAGTACGGTCTCGATTTCGCCCGGATCGACGCGGTGCCCGCTGATCTTGAGCTCCTCGTCGACGCGGCCGACGAAGACGAGCTGGCCGTCCTCGTCTTGCCGGACGAGGTCCCCGGTTCGGTACGCGCGGGGCCGATCGGGGAAACATTCGAGGGTCGTGAAACGCGCGGCGGTCAGCTCCGGCTGCCCGAGATACCCCGTGGCCAGCCCTCCACCCATCAAATGGAGCTCCCCCACGACGCCGCGCGCGACGAGCCGAAGGTCCGCGCCGAGGACGGCCGCGCGGACGCCGGGCAGCGGTGTGCCTATCGGGACTTCCTCGTCACGCTCGGGCGCGGACGCGTCGCCGCACAACGTGGCGCACGTGGCCACGACGGTCGCCTCCGTGGGACCATACGTATTGAGCAACCGGACCGCGGGCCCGACGGCGCGGCGAAACCGAGCCACGCGCTCCGGGAGGGCAGCCTCCCCGCCGATGATGACGGTGCGAATGCAGGGCGGAAACGAGGCTGCGCCCGTCGAGAGGCTGTAGGCCACCTCGTGCCAGAGCGCCGTGGGCAGGTCCAGCACGGTGATCGTGTATTCGGCGCAGGCGTCGAGCAGCCGGAGGACCGATTGCAACATCTCCTCCGTGCGCAAGACCAGCGTGGCGCCCACGCACAAGGTGAGGAACACCTCCTCCACGCTCGCGTCGAAATGCAGCGGCGCGAACTGGAGCACCCGATCGTCGTGCTGAAACCCATACCGATCGGCAGCGCCGGCCACGAAATGCGCGAGCGACGCGCGGCTGATCACGACACCATTGGGGCGACCCGTCGAGCCGGACGTGTAAATCACGTACGCCGGCTCCTCCTTCCCCGGGAACACCGGCGCTTCCAGCGCGTCCGGGAGGACCTCCTCGTCCAGCACCACGACGCAGGCCCGATGCGCCTGCCTCGCTCGAGCGGCATACAGAGATGACGTGACGACCACCGCGGGGCCGGCGTCCGCGAGGATCGCCGCCGTCCTGCTGGTCGGCCCCTGGGGATCGAGCGGCAGATATCCCGCGCCGGACAGCAGCGTGGCGAGAATGGCGGTGATGGCCTCCACGCCGCGGGGCAAGAGCACCGCCACGAGCGCGCCCGGTCTGGCGCCGAGCGCCACGAGGCGGGCCGAGAGCCGCCGGGCGGCGAGCACGAGCTCGCCATAGGTCATCGACCGAGGGCCGTGCTCGAGGGCCGTCGCGGTGGGCTGTTCTTGCGCTCGCTCCAGGATCCGCTCGACGACGTCACGCGCCGGGCAGGGGAGCGGCCCGCCGTCGAGGACGATACCGGGCGAATGCGCCGCCATGCACGGCGCCGCGGCTCCGGGGATCGTGATCCCGGCGATCGGCTCGGCGGGAGCGGACAGGGCCGCCTCGAGAAAACCCAGGAATCGTTGCTCGTGCGCCGCGAGCTCCTCGGCGCTGTAACAATCCGGATTGGCGTCGAAATCGACGCGGGGCCCGCGCCCGTCCGATCGCGCGTACACGTTGATCGAGATGTCCTCGACCGGCCCGGCGGAGATGTTGTGCGCGAGGGCGCGGTGGACACCGAACCGCAGATCGTAATCGAACGGCATGATGTTCACCACCGGGCCGAACAGCCGCCGATCCCCGCCGACGAGCTTGAGGTCGCGGCGGAGCTGCTCGTACCGGTAGCGCAGATGGGGCCGTATCACGCGAATCTCCTCCGCGACCGCCCGGACGAGCGCGGACAGGCTCGCTTCTCTCGGGATCGGGACACGCAGCGGCACGATGTTCATCACCATGCTCGGGATACGCAGAGAAACGGAGCCCAGGCGGCCCATCACCGGCAGGCCGAGGACGAGCTCCCCTGCGCCGGTGATGCCATGCGTATATGCCGCCGTCGCGGCGAGGATCACGTCGGGCCAGGTCGCGCCCGCGCGACGCGCCACCTCCTGCATTCGCTCCATCGTCGAGGGCGAAAGTGAGGTCGTAATTCGGGATGCGCTGCGAGAAACCATGCCGGGCCTGCCGCCGAGGCTCACGGCCTCGGGGCGATCGGCGAAGCGTCGGAGCCAGAAGTCGCGGTCGCGAGCGCAATCGGGGGACGCGCGATAAGCGAGGTCTTCCTCGAGGACGCGCAGCAGCGAACCAAACGGCGCGCCGACGCGATCTCGGCCCTCGATCCGCGCGGTATACAGCTCCGCCACGCGCCGCGCGACGAGCGAGAATCCAAAACCGTCGAGCGCGATGTGGTGCGCCCGCTGATACCAGTAGGTCCGGTCGGGGCCGGCCATGAAGAGCGCCTCCGCGAAGAGTGGTCCGCGCTGGAGATCGACGGTCGTCTCGAGGTCCGCCTGCATCCACGCTCGCGCGGCCGCCCATGGATCGGCCTCGGCGCCGACGTCGATTCGATGCATGGGCCAGTCGAGAGAAGGACTCGGGATCTGCTGCGGGCCCTCCTCCGCCGGGAAAAACCGCATGTGCAACGTCTCGGCCTCGGCGTTCGCCTGACGCACGGAAGCCTCGAAGACCGCCGGATCCACGGCTCCGCAGATCTCGATGCACTCGCCGGCGTTGTAGAGCGAGCTCGCCGGGTCGAGCGCCTGGCCCAGCCAGATACCGTGCTGCGCGGCCGAGAGAGGCCAGCGCTCGCCAACTCGCTTGTGCATTGTTGTCCCGACCACTTCCTTGATGCAGACTCCACCAACTTTGTTGAAAATGAAGTTCAAAGTCAAGTCCATATCGCTATGGATCCTGGCTCACATTCAACAGATGTGAAGAACACAACAGACATGGGCCAGGGGCCCAAGGAGTGGTTCTGGATTCGGAATGGGCCCGATGCCCGGGACCTTCGTGGAATCGACCAGCGCGGGGGGCGGGAGGGGTGGGGGGCGGGAGGGGCGCGCGCTTCACGCTTGACGCTCGGAGCCAGCCATTCTCCACTGGATGAATGGACAACCACAACACGAGGTTCAGGGCCGACCCCGTGGCGTACACCAGCATGTTCGCGGTCAACTCCGTGCGCTGGATCATGCGCAACAACCACGGGAACGAAGGCCGCCGCATCGGCATGCTGACCCATCTCAAAATGGGACATTTCGACCTCCGCTGGCCGAACCGGAACCAGAACGCGGTGGATCTCACGGTCGTCAACGCGAACGCCGGCGGCAACGAACTCCCGATCCAGGCGTACTGGTGCCCCTTCCTCCAGGGTCACGGGTTGCCGGGCTACGTGGACGTCCCCCGCCAGAACCCCCAGACGCCCTTCGTGTTCACCGCCGCGATGAACGGCTGCGCCCTGGTGGCGACCGACTCGCCGAACGGCGGGGGGTACTTTCGCCTCTATCACCACCAGCACCCCAACGTGCAGGCGGTGTGGAACCACATCAACAACCTGAACCAGCCCGTCCACTCCATCGTGAACTGGGACGATTACGCCAACGTGATGGGCCCCCAGGGGGTGGCGAACGCGTTCAACTTTCTTTATTATCGCAACGGCCGGTGGGTCTATGTCCTGCAACCGCAAATCCTGCTGCCCGATCTGTCGGTGAGGCTGAACCCCGGCGTGCGCCGCCAGCTCCTCGACGTGCTCCCGTGATCCGGCGGGTGCCCGAGGAGATCCGCTCGCAGCGTCGGGTTAGTAGGTAGGACCCGTCTCCGCGGCGAGCTTTTCGAGCGCCTTCTCCCAGGTGGCGCCGCGCTCGTCATCCTGCCAGCTCGTGACCACGCTATCGCCGCGGCTCACTTCCCCGGTACGCGCCATTGCCTCGGCGTGCGCGGGGCTGCCGACGAACTGGTACATCGCCTCTTCGTCCTCCCAGACGGTGAGCGTGCGCCCCGCGCTGCAGCTCGCGGAGGTGCCGAGCTGGAACGCCACGAGCCCTGGCTGGCTCTGGAGCGCCTGGACGATGGGGCCCACGAGCTCGCCGAACTTCGCGTCGGACTCCGGCGTGCCCTTCCGGTGGATATAGGTGCTGCTCACGAGATAGGTCCCCGGCGCGAGCTTCCCCTCGGCGTCGACCCCTGCGCCCTGCAATGGAGTGGGCTCGAAATCGGGCTCCAGCTCGTCGCGCACACAGCCGTCGCCACTCGTGACGGGGGGCGGTTGCGAGGGTGGCTCGGCGTCCGAGCCGCCGCACGCGAGGAGGGAAACGGAGAGGAGAGCCGTCGTGGCGAAGTTGAGGTTCATGGTGTGACTCCTTTTCGAAGCAAGAGATCAGCGGTTTTCGGGGGATCGGGATCGAACGGCGCCGAAGAGGAGCGGCGAGAAGTCGCGGCCCAGGCGCCTCGATTGGAAGTTTTCGGCGCGCGCGAAGACCCGGACGTCGACGTCATCCGCCGCGGAGGCGGTGGACGTCAGCGTGGCGACCCAGTGCCCAGCACCGGCCGCGTCCCGCACGCGGAGATAGAGGTAGGAACCCGCAGACAGGCGCTCCTCGACGCGCCCCGTGAAGCCGAACTTCGCCGAAGGCCCGAGCGCGTACCGCAAAAGGGGGTTTTCGGCGGGCCGCTCGGGCGAGGCCGCGTGGGCCACCGCGAGCCCCGCGGCCAGCATCATCAGGGAGGCAAGGACCGTTCGTCGCATGCCCCGAAAGCTACAGGCCACGCCGTTCGTCGCCGGTCCGATCCGATACGCGGCGCGGGAGAGCGGATGGGCGGCACGTCCTGGCCGATGAGCGGCTACTCCTCCAGGCCGAGCGCCGCCTTCACCGCGGGCAAGGAGCGCCGGCTCACGCGCGCGACCTGGCCATCTTTGAGCTCGACCTCGTAACTGCCCTCCACGCGGTGCAGGGCCTTCACGCTGCCGATGTGCACGAGCTCCCCCCGGTGCACGCGCAAAAAGCCGTGGGCGCAGAGCCGCTCCTCGAGCGTGGACAGCGGCTCCTCGGTGCAATGTTCGTCCCGGTCCGCGCGGAAGAGCGTGTACTTGTCGCTGCTCCAGAATCGCGTGACGTCGCGGGCATCGAAGAAGCGGATGACCCCGCGCGTGACGGTGACGATACGCGCCGACGGCGTCCCGCGGCTCGCCACCGCCGCAAGGGCGCGGGCCGCTGCCTCCCTGGTCGCGAGGAGCCGCTGGCGCGCGCGTTCGATGGCGGAGAGCAGCCGCTCCGGGCGCACGGGCTTGAGCAGATAGTCGACCGCGTTCACCTCGAAGGCCTGCACGGCGTATTCATCGTACGCGGTGATGAATACGAGGGGCGGCAGGTCCGTGTACCGCTGCGCGAGCGAGAGCCCATCCAGGCCGGGCATCCGGATGTCGAGCAGCACGAGCTCGGGCCCCAGCGTCTCGATTCGCCGGAGCGCTTCATCCCCGTCCCCGGCCTCCCCCACGACCTCGGCGCCCGGGACGTCTCGAAGCAGGCGGATCAAGCGCCGGCGCGCGGGCTCTTCGTCGTCGACGACCAGGATCTTCATGCCAGACCGTCCTTCACCGGAATGGCCACCCGCGCGAGGCAGCCTCCGAGGGGCGCCGCCGAAAGGGTGATCGCTCCGTGCTCCCCATAAAGCAGGTGCAAGCGTTCGCGGAGGTCCTCCATGCTCGTCTGGCTGCCGCGGTGCTCCGAGGCGAAGGGCCCTGGCCCGTCGTCGAGCACCTCGAGCGAGACGTGGTGCCCCTCGTGCCGCACGCGCACGAGCACGCTGCCGCTCTGCCGGTGGGCCATGCCGTGCAGGATCGCGTTCTCCACGAGAGGCTGCAGGAGGAGCGGCGGGACGAGGACCTCGGCGGCCCGCTCGTCGAGCTCGACCTCGGCGCGGAGGCGCGATCCATACCGCGCGGACTGGATGGCCAGATAATCGCGCACCATCTCCACCTCGCGCCGGAGCGTGACGAGCCGGATCTTCGAGCTGTCGAGCGCGTAACGGAAGAGATCGGCCATACGCTCGAGGGTGCGCTCGGCGAGCGCGGGGTCCTCGGGGATGAGGCTCGCCACCGTGTTGATGCTGTTGAAGAAAAAATGCGGGTTCGTGCGGCCCTGGAGCGCCTTGAGCTGGGCCTCGAGCGCGGCCTGCCGCTCGAGCTGGGCCATTCGTTCGACGTTCTGGGCTCGGTTCCGCAGGCGCTGCACGATGAGCGCCGGAAAGATGTAGATCCACGAGATGATGACGCACTCGAGGGCGAACTTGGCGAGCTTGTGTTGTCCCGGGAAGAACCTCCCCTTCACGGCGAGGATGAGCGGGGCCAGGACGACCGGGACCGCGGTCGTGACCGCGACGTGGAGCGCGCCGCGCGAGAACGGCGTGCGGAGGCGCGCCACCAGCCCGGGCATCACCCAGACGTAGAGCGCGTGGAAGGAGAACGAGATCGTGATGAAAGGGAAATAGATCCCGGCGATCCGCACGAGCGCCTCTTCGAGACGCACCACGAAGAGGTCCCCGGCGAGCAGCGGCGCGGCCGCGAACGGCACGATCGGGTAGAGCCACAGCATCTCGCGAGGGATGAGGTCTCCGCTCCCCGGCAGGGTGACCTCGAGACGGCTGCTCTGGCTGCTTTCGGAGGGCCTCCCCATACGAGGCGGAGCGTAGCGGGCCTCGCTTGCGGGGATCAACCCGCCCCGGATGGATGGTCTCTCCCGGCGGATGAGCGGCGACGCCGTGGTGACGTCCACGAGCGTCGAGGAAGCCGGCGACGGAGCTCGGCGCGGCTTCCCCTTCAGCGGAGCAGCAGCGGCAGCTTGCGCACCCCGGTCATGTTCGGGCTGGGGATGAAGTCCGGCGGCGCCTCGGGATCCATACGCAAACCCGGGAAACGATCCATCAGGATGTTCAACGCGACCCGGCCTTCCAGCCGGGCCAGGGGAGCGCCGATGCAGAAATGGATGCCTCGTCCGAAGGCGACGTGCGGGTTCGGGTCACGGGACACGTCGAACACGTCTGGATTCGTGAACTGCCTCGGATCCCGGTTCGCCGCCGCGATCCACACCATGAGCAATTGATCGGCCGGGATCGTCTTGCCGCCGAGCTCGACCGCGCTCGTCGTGGCCCGGCCGAGGGCCGCGAACGGGCTGAAGAAGCGCAGCGATTCCTCGATCGCGGCGGGGACCAGAGACCGGTCCGCGCGCACACGCGCCTTCTGCTCCGGGTTCGTGTCCAGGCAGAGCACCGTGTTGCCGAGCAGCATGGTCGTGGTGATGTGCCCCGCGATGAGCAGGACGTTCGCGAAATTGGCGACCTCGGTCTCGGTGAGGCGGTCGCCGTCCACTTCGGCCTCGACGAGCTTGGTGAGCAAGTCCTCGCGTGGCTTTCGCCTGCGCTCGGCGGCGTGTTCACCGAGGTAGTCGGTCAGGAGCTTGCTCTGCTCGAGCGCCACCTGCAGCCTGCGTTCCTGCTCCTCGGAGCGATTGACGAGGGAGAACTGCGTGGAGTTCTCCAGCATCTTGTCGACCCATTGCTTGAACGTGTCGCGGTCGCCGCTGGGCACCCCCAGGAGCTCGGCGATGACGATGACCGGGAGCGGATACGCGAGATCGGCCACGAGCTCCATCCGGTCCCGCCCGTCCACCGCGTCGAGCAGCTCGTGGGTCAGACGCGCGATCCGCGGCTCGAGGTCCGCGACGACCTTCGGCGTGAAGGCGTGGCTGACGAGGTTCCGGAGCTTCTTGTGCTCCGGCGGGTCCATCTGCACCAGGTTGCCCTCGGTGGATCGCCGGATGTCCGGGACGAGGCGGAGGGTGTTGGAGGAGAACAGGCCGGGATCGCCGAGGATCCGCAGCGTCTCCGGGTAGCCGTAGACGTTCCACATCCCGAGCTCGGGAGCGAACCGGACGGGTTCGTCCGGCACTTGCCCGCGTATCCAGAACTGCGCTTTGTGAATGCCCCAGGTATCTGCCAGCGTGGTCATCGCGTTCCCCTTTTCAGCGCGCTTCCGGGTCCGGGGATCAGCCGGGCTCGGCGGCGTAGATCCATTTGCGGTAGCAGGCGATGAGATCGTCGAATATTGCGCAGAGCTCGGCGGCGGCCGCCGCGGTTGCCTCCTTTCGTGGCTCGCCGGCAGGCTCGAAGGCGTGCCGGATGGTGTGGGCGAGGGCGTCGGCCCTGGCCTCAAGGTCGGGGCCGGCGCTCGCGGGGTCGAGGGCGCCGAGCAGGTAAAACCCGACAGACGCGGCCCGCATCGCATAAACGATGTTCGGCACGTCCGCGCGGAGCAGGCCGTGGCGGATCATCACCTCGAAGGAGCGGTTCGTCGAGAGCAGCTCCTGGCTGGAGACGGGGCTCTGCGTCAGCTTGCCGAGCAATTCGGCGTTTCCGAGCACCAGCGCCATCGTGAGCGGCCTCTGGTGGGTCGTCAGGAACTTGCTCCGCGCGATGCGGTGGGGCCTGCTCTCGGCCGGGTCCTTCCGCAACCCGGCCCGCATCTCCTCGACGAGGGCGATGGATTCACGCCGGAGCAGCGCCTGGAAGAGCTGCTCCTTGGAGCGCCAGTGCAGGTACACCGTCCCCTTGCCGATGTCCGCCTGCTTGGCGATGTCCTCGATGGTCACCTTCCGGTAACCCATACGCAGCAGCAACGTGGCCGCGGCGTCGAGGATCCGGTCGGCGCGGCTGCTGGCCTGTTGCGCGTGCTGGGACACGGGGTACATTCCTCGCTGACCTGTTGACCAGTTTTGATAAATCGGTCATCTGGTCAGCGGGCAAGGTAGCAGGCTGGGTCTCGGCGGCAAGGGAGAAACGGACACGGGTGGACGTGTGGGCCCGGCGCCACGCGGCCGTGTCCCGCGCCGAACCTCCCCGTCGCGTCGTCACCCGGGAACACCTTGAATTGCCGCTTGGTCTGCTTCGTGCCAGGCGCTCCGACCCGCCATGGGAGCACGCATCGCCGGTCGCCGTTTCCTTCGGATTGCCGCCTCGTCCCTGTTGATCCTCGCCGGATGCGGCGGCGGGCCTCCGACGACCTCCCCCTCGCTCCCGTCGTCGCCGCCTCGTTCGGCCGGGCAAACCGTGCCCGCTCCGGCGCCCGTCACCACGGGACCCGCGGCGAATCTCGGCCCCTGCGCTCCTCACCATCCGGCGTCCCTGCGTCCGCTGCATCCGGGTCGAGGCGACCGCGTCGTGCTGGCGAGGAGCGCGCAGCGGACGCTCGCCTTCGTGGCGAACGAGGACGACGCGGCCATTCACACGATCGACCTCGACGCGCGTGACGAAGTGGCCGTCATGCAGCTCCCCGGCTCCCCGTCCGCCCTCGTGGGTTTGTCCGACGGGCGTCTGGTGGTGGCGCTCCGCGATCGCAACGAGGTCCTCGTGCTCGAGGCGGCCGCGAATGGCGCAGGCTCGCTCGAGGCGCGTTGCCGGACGGTCGTCCCGAGCGAGCCCGTGGGCCTCTCGGCCTTCGTCGCGGGCGCGGGCGAGCGGATCGTCGTCGTCAGCGGGTACGGGCATACCCTGGGCGTGCTCTCCGCGAAAAACCTCGCATTCGAGCGGACGGCGAACCTCTCGCGTGATCCACGCGCGGTCGTGATCTCGGGCGAGCACGCCTTCGTGAGCCACGTCGTCTCCGCCGAGCTCAGCGTCGTGGAGCTCGCCACGGGCAAGGTCGACGAGCTCGATGTCCTGTCGGGCAAGATGGCGAAATCGATCGGCGCGGCACGTGGCGACCTCGTCCGCGGCGGTCAGGCCTTTTCGCTCGCCACGAACGAGGGCCGCCTCTTCGTCCCCATGGTGACGGTCGACCCCGGCGAGCCGAAGATCACCACGGTCTACGGCGGCACGGAGAGCCCCATCAAGCCCTTCGTCGGCGTCGTGGATCTCGTCGCCCGCAAGCCGCTCGATCTGCCCCTTCCCGGCCGGTCCGCGCACAGCCTCGAGTGCTTGCTCCCGCGCGCCGCCGCGGCGAAGGGGGATCGATTGTTCGTCACGTGCCTCGGCTCCGACACGTTGCTCGAGCTCGACGGGCGCGCGCAGAACGCCGCGGAGCTCGTCCGACGCCGCGTCCGCTTGCCCGGCGGCCCCTTGGGGCTCGCGCTCTCCGACCGTCACGCGATCGTCGTCTCGCAGTTCGACCGCGCCGTCAGCATCGTCGACCTCGACGGCGCGGCGCCCGAGCCGCTCGTCGTGCGTTTGTCCCGCCCGAGGGGCGAGGTCGACGCGGTGTTCGATCGGGGCCGCCGCATCTTCCACGACGGCTTCGATCCGCGCATCTCGTCGGATGGCCGGGCTTGCGCGAGCTGCCACCCCGAGGGCCGTGAAGACGGCCTCACGTGGTCGACCCCGGACGGGCCTCGCCAGACCATCTCGCTCGCCGGCCGCCTCGCGAGCGCGACGCCGTTCGGCTGGTTCGGGGAGCACGGGACCTTGTCGAATCACCTCGCGCACACGGTCTCGCGGTTGGGTGGGCAGGGCTTCGCGGTCAGGGACCACGCCGACCTCACGGCGCTCGCGACGTACATCACGCGCATGAAGGCGCCCGTGATTACGCCCGACCCGGCGTCCGAGGAGCTCGTCGCCCGAGGGCGCGAGTTGTTTCACGACGCCGCGCAGGGGTGCGGCGATTGCCACGCGGGCGGCGGCACCGATCGCGGGCGGCACGACGTCGGCACGGGCGGGGCGCTCGAGGCGCGCCTCTCGTTCGATACCCCGTCGCTCCTGTCGATCGCGGGCAGCGCCCCCTATTTCCACGACGGTCGTCACGCCTCGCTCTCCGATCTGCTCGCGAAGGCCGACGACAAGATGGGGCACGCCAGGCATCTCTCGGCGGACGCGCGCGCGGCGATGGTCGCATACATGGAGTCGCTCGGGCCCGCGGCCGTGGAAGCGCGACCGATGCGTGAATTCGTTCGCCCGGCGGGCGCCGCGTCGCTGCCGCCCGTCGCGACGAGCCCGATGGAGCGGCTCGTCCTTCGCCAGCGTCCGCCTCGCGGCGTGTGGGAGAACGTCGATTTCGACCTCGGCGCGTTGCCCACGGTCGTCGTGGAGAGCGGCCTGCAATACGACGAGAAAGTGGCGGCGCCGCAAGGGGGCGTCCGCCTGGACCTCCTGGTATGGAAATCGGGTTGCGCGGCGGTCCCGTATCACGCGGCCGCGCAGCTCATGCTCGACTGGCGATCCACGGGTATGACCCGGCTGCTCGAGCGCTGCGTGAGCGCCCCCGACGAGGATGGGAGGCGTCACTGGAGAGACATCCTCGTGCAGACCATCGATCCGCTGCCCGACGGCCGGCTCCACGTCGAGCAGCGCCGCGGCTTCATTCACGTGGTGAAGCGCGAGACCTGGTTCACGTCGAGCATCGTGGCGGACGCGGTGCCCGTGGCGAATGGCCTGGCCTTCGTGTTCCGGACCTCGTGCGGCGATTGCAAGGAGGGCGAGCGCGAGGCGCTCCACGTCGTCTCGCCCTCGTCGACCTTCTGGGGGGACGAGTATTTCTCGTGGAAGACGCTCAGGCTCGACGAGGGGACCGCGGACAGCGCCTCGCGTGTCTTCAACGTGCCGAACCTCGAGCGCTGGAGGCAAGTAACGAAGGTCGACGTCCAGACGGGCGGGCGGATCGGCGCCCCGCGCAACGCGAGGCTCCGCATCGACACGTCGCGCACGCTCTCGGAGGACACGCCGCGGGTCGCCGTGGGCCTCGGGACGTGCGTCGAGAGCGATTTTCGGTGCGATTGATGCGGTCGTCTCCCTTGGCGAATCCGGAGGCGTTCAGGCCGGGACGACCTCCGCGACGGGAGGGGCCGCCGTATCGTTCGGCCTGAGCCAGTAGCGCTTGCCACCGGAGGTGAACGAGCCGTCGTCCGCCGCCGTCGCCCGACGGAGCACCTCGAACGTTTCGTGCGCGATGAGGTACGACGTCGTGCCCGGCGGGACGATGCCCAGCGTCCACTCCGCGTTCGAGATCATGAACTTCTGCTCGGCAGGCCGGAGGCCCTTCGTCACCAGCGCGCCGAGCTCGACGGTGCCCGTGGAGTCGCGCGTGATGATGCGGAGTCTCAAGGTGGCAATGGTCGCGAGGAGCTCTTGGCGCATGCACGGTGAGGGGACTGTCATATCGCGGATGATGCCATGACCTGCCCGGCAAGTTGAAGAGAATCGAGCACGCCGCGCGAAGGTGCCGCAGCCAGCGAGGGCGGCTCACTTGGCTGCATTTCACAATTCAAACGATGCCGTACGTCCTGGTCGTCGTATCGACCGCACCCTCCCCGGAAGCTCGCCCGCTAGCCTCGTACGACCCGCAAGAACACCTCGAGCCGCAGCGCGTCCGCCCGTGTCTTCGCCGCCGATCCCGCGGGCGCGGGCGCGCTCCGCCAGGCCGCGCCCGCGAGCGCCGAGGCCTCTGCCGCGCGGCCCATCCGCTGCACCTCGTAATCGACCGCCTCCACCGCCTCCTCGATCCGGCTGAAGCGGGCCATGCTCTCGCCGTCGACGAGCACCTCCCAGCGCTTGCCGCGCGCGCCGCGGCTCACGACGAGCGCCTCCGCGAGCTCTCCCGGCCTGCGCTCGAAATGCAGGACGAGCCCGTACTTGCCGAGGGACGACCAGGCATTGCCCGAGATCGCGCGGACCTCGCCCGGCAGCCCGAGCCCCAGCGGATCGAAGCGCGCGGCGCGGTCCTGGATCTCGCCCAGCGTGATCGCGCCCGCCTCGAGCGCGAACCCCGGATGATCGAAGGCGATCCGCTCCCAGGCGCGCCTCGCCGCGGAGGCGTCGCGGCCCTCGAGGTCGAGGTCCCGCGGCATGCCGAAGAGAGACGGGAGCGTGCACAGATCCAGGGCGGAGAGATCCACGAAATCGAGGATCAGACAATCGGTTTTTCCAGGAAATAGACGCGTCCCGCGCCCCACGCATTGCGCGTAGAGCCCCTCGTTCCGCGTGGGGCGGGCCATCGCGACGCAGCTCACGCCCGGATCGTCGAAGCCCTCGGTCAAGACGCCGACGTTGGTGAGCACGATCGTGCGGCCTTTGCGGAAATCCTCGAGGGCCCTCGCGCGGTCCTCGGGCTTCATGGCGCCGTGGACGATGCCGGCGGGGACGCCGAGGGCGTTGAGCGCGTAGCACAGGTTCCGCGCGTGGCTCACGGTCACGCAGAAGGCGATGGTGCGCCTGTCGCGCGCGAGCTCCTGAATCGCGCGCGCCACGAGCGCGTTGCGCTCCTCGATGTCCACGGCGAGCGCGAGCTCGTCCTCGGCGAAGTCGAGGCCCTCGCCCGAGAGGCGCGAGAGGTCGGCGGTGGTGGCG
Organism: Polyangium spumosum; assembly: GCF_009649845.1. Classification (NCBI taxonomy): domain Bacteria; kingdom Pseudomonadati; phylum Myxococcota; order Polyangiales; family Polyangiaceae; genus Polyangium; species Polyangium spumosum. Next base: position 7,892 of record NZ_WJIE01000018.1, on the reverse strand, counting down.
ATGCGATAACCGGAGAGCGGAGCGAGATACCCTTGCTCGATGAGCTCCGGCAAGGTCTTCGTATAAACGATCCGCTCGAAGACCACGTCGAGGCCCTTTCCGTCGCCGCGGGAGGTGGTGGCCGTGAAGCCGAGCAAGGTGCCATTCCAGCCGGAATCGAAGGCGCCGAGGCTGCGGAGGACGCGGAGGTTGTCGTCGGCGGCGGCGTGGTGGCATTCGTCGTAGATGACGAGCCCGAGGTCGCGGCCGGCGAGCAGGTCCGAGAGGCGCGCCTCGTGGAGCGAGCGAATCGAGGCGACGATGACCTTGGCTTCACGCGGCGCGCGGCGCGCGGCTTGCTCCACGGCGACGATGGCATCCCCTGCGAGGGCGCGGTGGATCTTGTCGCGGGCCTGCTCGACGAGCTCCTCCCGATGCGCGAGCACGAGGACGCCGCGGCGCGCGAGGCGGGAGAGCTCGGCGAAGATGACGGTCTTGCCGGCGCCGGTCGGGAGGCAAACGACCATGCGGCGCAGGCCCGCGCGCCGGGCGGTGAGGACAGCGCTCACGGCTTCACGCTGGTAGGGGCGGAGCGAGGGCGCAGGTGACGTCGGGGGCGGGGCAGGGGTCATGCGGGGGCGGGCAGTGTAGCCTCCCGCAAGCAACGAGCGAGCGCGTCGATGTCCTCCCTCGTGGTGTACAGCCCTATCGACGCGCGCGTCGTGCCGGGGATCCCCAGGCGGTCCATCAGCGGCTGCGTGCAATGGTGTCCCGCTCGCACCGCGATACCGTTCCTGCCGAGGGCGGCGCCGATCTCCTGCGGGTCCCTCCCCTCCATGACGAACGCCAGGATGCTCGATTTTTCCCGCGCCGTGCCGATCAACCGCAACCCCGGGATCTCCCGGAGCAGCTCGGTTCCGTAGGCGAGCAACGCCGACTCGTGGGCGTGAATGTTCGCGAGGCCGATCGAGGACACGTAATCGATCGCGGCGCCGAGGCCGATCGCGCCGACGATGTTGGGGGTCCCCGCCTCGAATTTCTGCGGCGGCGGCGAGAACTCGGTGCTCTCGAACGTCACGGAGGAGATCATGAGGCCGCCGCCCTGGTACGGCGGCATCACCTCGAGGTGCGCGAGCTTGGCGAAGAGGACGCCGATCCCGGTCGGCCCGTAGAGCTTGTGGCCGCTGAAGACGTAGAAATCGGCGTCGAGCTCGCGCACGTCGACCGGCATGTGCACGGCCGCCTGGCAACCGTCGATGAGCACGGGGATCTTGCGCGCGTGCGCGAGGCGGACGATCTCTTCGACCGGGTTGACGGTCCCGAGCGAGTTCGAGACGTGGACGACCGAGACGAGCTTGACGCGGTCCGTGAGCATTCGCTCGAAGGCCTCCATGTCGAGCTCGCCCTCGTCGGTGATCGGCGCGACGCAGAGCGTGATACCCTTCTCCTGCCGCAGGAGCTGCCACGGCACGATGTTGGCGTGGTGCTCCATCTGGGTGACGAGGACCTCGTCGCCTTCCTGGAGGAAATGGCGCCCGTAGCTGCTGGCGACGAGGTTGATCCCTTCGGTCGCATTGCGAACGAAGACGATTTCGCGCGGATCTCCGGCGTGGAGGAAGCGGGCCACCTTCTCCCGCGCGGCGTCGTGGAGCGCCGTCGAGCGCTGGCTCAGGGCATACACGCCATGATGGACATTGGCGTAGTCCTCGCTCATGAAGCGCGTCATCTCGTCGAGGACGGCCCGCGGCTTCTGCGCGCTCGAGGCGGTGTCGAGATACACGAGCGGCCGCCCGTCCACCGGCCGCTGGAGGATCGGGAAGTCCCGCCGCACGCGCTCGACCTCGACGGCCGCGCCGCCGGCCCTCTCACGCCCCATGTCCTTCATGCGCCGCGGTGGAGCAACACGCGTGCCGCCGAGGACGTGGCCATGACGAACGAAAAAATTCTCGTCGGGGCCCGGCGAATGGCCCACCTCTTGCTGTCCGAGGCGCTCGTCGCCCCCTTTGCAAACGAGGGAGGTTCTCATGGGTGAGGTCATTCGGCAAGGTCTCGGACGACGTGCTGCTCCGGAGCAACGTCTACCCGCGTCTGCCCGCGGCGGTGCGGGGCACGGCCGCAGACACGGTGGGGGCGGCGGCGGCGCCCACCGGCTGTCCCTCCCTCTTCTTGCCCTCGCGTGGTCCCGCCTTTCTGGCGTATCCTCCTCGCACTACGACCCATGACCACCTACGGCATCCGTCGGATCTCCGCGTCGGAAACTCGTCCCCTGCGCCACTTCGTCCTGCGCCCCCACCAGCGCCCCGAGGATCTCGTCTATCCGGGCGATGATGCGCCGGATACGCTGCACCTCGACCTTTCCGTGGAAGGCGAGCAGCGCGCCGTGGCGTCGATGTTCCGCGAGCCATTGCCGGGCACGCCGGATGCCAGCGCCTATCGGCTGCGCGGCATGGCGGTCCTGCCCGAGCATCAGGGCCTCGGGTACGGAGCTGCCCTCGTGCACGCGTGCATCGAACACGCGCGTCAGCACGGAGGCACCCGGCTCTGGTGCAACGCGCGCACGACGGCCGCGGGCTTTTACCGCAAGCTCGGCTTCGAGGCGGATGGGGCCGAGTTCGAACTGCCCGGCATCGGCCCCCACTATCTCATGTCACGCCCCGTTTGAGCCTCGCGACGCTCCTCGATGATCATCCCGCGCGTCGCGCCCCGCAATACGCCGGCCGGGGGTGGCGGCACGAGACGAGGCCGCTTCCTTGACACCGGACCGCGTCCTCCTGTCTCCTGGCGGCGATGACGGAGACGGTGCGAGCAGCGAGCGTGACGGCAAATTACCTCCTCGGCACCCGCGAGGGCTGGGGCGCGTTGCGTGTCGTGCGATGGCATTGCGTCGAGGAGATCTCGCGCCCCTTCCATTATGACATCACCCTCTTGTGTCCGCGCGCGGAGGGGGACCTCGATCTCGATACCCTCGTCGACACCGGCGCGACCTTCTGCATCCGCACGAGCGCGGGGATACGCGCCGTTCATGGCATCCTCGCCGAGGCCGAGGAGCTCGAGCAGACACGCTCTCTGCGCGTCTTTCGTGTCGTCCTCGCCCCGCACCTCTTGCGCGCGCGCTTCCGGCAATCGTGCCAGGTCTTTCGGCATCGTAGCATCGTGGACATCGTCTCGGCCGTGCTGCGGAACGACACCCCGGCTCGGCCCCGCGGGGCAGGGGGGCTCGTCCCGTTTGATGGGAAGGCCGTGCCCTTTGGCGTCGACCTCGACCGAGGCGAGTTCTGGGAGCTCGTCGGCGCGTTCCGCTGGGCGCTCGTCGGAGACGACGCCGCGCGCCTCTCGGACCCGGATCATCGCGAGCATGTCACCCAGTACAACGAGACCGACTTCGATTTCGTCTCCCGCTTGCTCGAGGAAGAGGGCATATCGTACTTCTTCGAGCACGACGCGCGCGGCAGCATCCTCACGCTCACCGATTACCCCGGCCGCGTCGCGCTGCTGCAAACCGAGGAGCGGCACACGCTCCATACCCTCCACGATCTCGGCAGAGATCCCTCGGAGCGCGAGATCGTGCGCGCATTCCGACCCGCAGGGCGCATCGGACTCGCGGCGGTGCGCGTGCGCGATTATGCGCCCGAGGAGCCGCTCACCCGCGTGGAGGCCGTCGCCGGCGACCGCTCGGCCGCAATGTATACCGAATATCCCGCCGCCGAGGGCCGGGTCCGGGGGCAAACCTGCCGCGTCCCTGCCACCCTTCGCCTCGAGCGCTCCGAGGCCGAGCGCCACCTCGCCGAAGGCAGCGGCACGGTGCGCTCCCTTCAGGCGGGGCTGAGGGTCCATTTGCACGATCAGGATGGCCTGCGCGAGGACGTCGATCTTCTGGTCGTGCGCGTCGAGACCCACGCGATCGAGCTCCTCCCGGAGGGAGTCGTGCTCGGTCGGGAGGACGATCGCCCCGGCTTAGAGAGCCGCTTCGTCGCGCTGCCCATGGCCTACCGCTTCCGCCCCGCGCGGGTCATGAAAAATGCCGGCGCCGTACGACGCGAGCAAGCACCCGACGGTGAGCACGTTCAAGACGCGCAGTTCGCCCGGGGGCGCCGGGTTCAACGAGCTGCTCTTCGACGACGCGGCGGGCGCGGAGCGCGTGGATCTCACGGCAGAGCGGGACCTCTCGGTGAAGGTGGGGCGAGATTGCACGGTGTTCGTCGGGCGGCACGAGAACGTGACGGTGCGGGGGGACGTGCAAAAGACCGTGGTGGGCCGGCAGGTCGAGTCCATCGAGGGGGACGCGGAGCTCTCGTCGACGGGACGTATCGCGATTTCGGGCGTGGGGGTCGAGCTTCATTCGAGCAAGACGATGAAGCTCTCCGCGGCCGGGGACATGACGCTCTCGACGGACGCGGATCGCACGGACCAGACACACGGCAACCATTTCCTCCGGTCTGGCAGCACGTACTTGCGCTCGCAGGACGTCGTGCAGGTCGTCGCGCCGCATTTCCACGTCTTCGCGGACGACATTCGCCTGGTCTGCGGAGGGTCGTCCATCGTCATCTCGAAGGACGGCATCCAGATCACGAGCTCCGGCAACGTCGACGTGAGCGGGGCGCTCGTGAAGCTCAACTGCGATTGAGGTGTGGGTAATGCGTTTCGCATGGGTCCTCGGGCTTTCGATCGGGCTTCTGGCAGGCGCTTGCGCGAAGAAGGGCGGCGAGGTGGATACGACGAAGGACGTGTACACGGAAGAAGAGGCGCCGAAGGTGCAGATCGAGGTCCTGAACGGCGTGTCGAGGGAGATCCCATGGGCCGAGGTGCCGGAGAGTCAGCGGTGGTTCACCGAGTACGGTGATCACGGGACGTACAAGCTTCGTGTCCCGATCGTCAAGGTCATCATCTTCTCGCGCGACAAGGAGGGAAAACCCGTCCCGCCGGAGCAGGGGTGGCGCGTCGAATACGAGGAGGTCGGGCTCAATCCGAAACACTGGCGGCACGCCTATGCGGGCAAGGATCATTGACAGTCTGATTGAAAGAGGCTTTCGTGATGCTCCCTTCCGTCCGTCGAGATGACGTTCACACGTGCCCCCATCACGGCGCGTCCCCCGTCACCGGGCCGTGCTGCCCGACCGTGCTCATCGGCAATCAGCCGGCCGCGAGGAAGGGGGACAGCGCTCTTTGCCTGGATACCACCCCGGATCCCATCGTCGACGGTTGCCCCACGGTGCTCATTGGCAACCAGCCTGCGGCGCGCCTCGCAGAGCGCTGCGCGCATGGCGGCGTGGTCACGGGTGGTTTCGCGCGCGTGCTTATCGGCCATCCGCCCGTCGACGCGGATGGGCGGGTGATCCCCATTCCCCCGGAATGCACGTTCCTCAAGGATTTTGGTCACAAAGCCACGGGCAGGCGCCTGGGCCGCCTCCGCGACCAGTACGATCTCTCGCCTCCGACGCAGGTGTGGGAAGAAGTACCCGACGACACGAGCGTGACCGCGTTCGACGCACGCGAAGTCACGATTCGAGGTCACAAGGTGACGATCCACGAGCCGGTGTACGGTCCGCCTCCGGACAAGTGGCTCCCCACCGCCGATAGCGTCGCCAAGGGCCTGGCCACGCTCTCCGACGAGCAATTGCAGGCCCTCGACAGGGTCTTCATCGTCCCGCACCCTTGCACCGTGGGCCGACGTAATACGGTCGCTGACTACAGTGGTGGCACGATCCGCTATTTTCCCCGCAACGAGCCGCACCCGCAATCCGACATCGACTGGGCCTTGCAACACGAGAGCGGCCACGCGTTCTCCCTCGACGTCGCCTGGGCCAAGGATCCCGGCGCCAAGGACGCCTGGCAGAAGGCCATGGACGCGGATCGCCGCAGCGTGTCGGAGTACGGGGACACGAACCTCCTCGAGGACTTCGCCGAGTTCATGATCGTCTTCTCCTCCACCCGGGGCACCCCTTGCGAGGCCTCGGCGCGCGCGCTCTTCCCCCACCGTTATCGCGAGATGGACCGCCTCTTCCCGAGGGGCGTCGTCGAGCGTGACGTTTCGGCCGCCAACGAGACGTATTGATCCCGCATGAAGCTCCTCGATTTCACGGCTGAGGGCCTGCGTTTTCCCGACGGCACCCATTCCTTCCGCGCCGCCCAGAGCGGCGCCCCGCACGATGTCGTGCTCGTCACCGGCCCGCCCACCTCGGGCAAGACGAGTTTTCTCCTGGCCATCGCCGCGCTCAAGGAGGCGTTTGGCCCCTACGGCTCCCCGCCGGACCTGCGCCGCCTGCTCCGGCCGGGGAAAAACCGCGGCGTGCTCGGCGCCACGTGGCTCCTGTCCGAAGACGAGGCCGCACGCGCGCACCTCTCCGCCCGCGAGCAACGCACCCTCGTCGAATTCGGGCCCGGCGCGGAGAAACGCACGGGGGATCCCTCCCTGCGTAATGTCTTCACGCCCTTCTCCCGCGCCCCCACCCTCGGCAAGCTGGAGCTCTTCCCCCAGAACCGCGGCCTCCGCGTCGATCAGTGGCGCTTCCCCCACGAGCCACTCTCGGCCGCCGTCGAGGAGGGTCGCAGGCTCCGCGGCGATCCGGACAAATACACGTCGCTGCGACGGGCGCTCTTCGACCTGGTGAACGAGCAGGCCGCGCGCGTGGCGGAGGCGCTCGGGTCCCGCGGCATCGCCGTACGGGCCGACGTGCCGGACCTGCTCGCCCCCTTCAAGCACGCCATTGCCACCATGCTCCCCGAGCTGCGCCTGACCGCGGTCCGGCTGCGCGAGGGCAGCGTATCGCTCGAGCTTTTGCGCCGCGACGGGCGGACGGTCACGCTCGAAGAGGTCTCGGCCAGCGAGGAGCAGGCTCTGCTCTTCGCGCTCGCGCATGGCGCCATGCAATTCCACCATTCCGTGTTGCTCGTCGACGAGCCCGAGCTGCATCAGCATTCCGCGCACCACGCGGAGCTCTTGCTGCGGCTCGCCAAGCTCGGGTCGGGGAACCAGATCCTCGCCGCCACCGGGTCCGAGCCGCTCGTCGCGCGATTCCCGGCCGAGCAGGTGATCGATCTCGGAAAGGCGGCCAGGGGCGCGGTCGTGAAATGACGGCGCGGATCGAGACGAGCATCGAGGCCTTCGCCGAGCTCGTGGCAGAGCTCGACGATCCCTTCGCGGACCGCGCTTCCACGCTCGCAGCCGTGGGCCTCGACGAGACCAGCTTCGCGCGCGTGCGTGAACGATGGATCTCGGCACTCGAAGCTTCGGCCGACGCGCCCGATGGGGCCGGCAAGCGCTTCGGGGACGCGTACGAGCATGCCGCGCGGCGGATCGAGGCGAAGCAGACGCCGCTCCTGGTTCCGAAGGGGATGCAGCATTTCGCCGATCTCGCGAGCACGCAGCCTGCATTCGTCGCGCCCGGCGAAAGAGCCTTGCCCTTCGACCCCGGCGCGAAGCCCGTGTTTGCCGCGAGCGAGGCGCGAATACCGGCGCCGAGAGGATCACGCGACGTCACCGACCTGCGCGGGACGCAGCCCGCGTTCGTCGCGCCGCGCGGCCCGACGTTGCCGTTCCAGGCCACGCCGGTCCTGTCGCTGGAGCAATACGCCTCGCTCCACGTGGAGCTCTCGATGTACCCGGCGAAGGCGCTCTCCATTCTGTCGCGTTATCGGCTCGACGAGGAGCAGCGACGGCGCGTGGAGGCGTACTGGCAGGAGCGGATGCAATTCGACGCGGAGGTGCAAGAGGCCTGGAAGGACGCCTGTGATACGTTCCGGGCGTGGCTCGAGGCCCGTCGCGGCGGCTGATCGCTGCGGGCCGCTCAGAGGGTGTTCATCAGGATTTCCGAGCTTCCTTGCGCGACACGTCGGTGGTCGTCAGGCGTCGGAGCATCAATGCGGTCATTGCGTGAAGGACATCGGCGCGACTCGATGTGGTGGTTCGCTCGTAC